>JBAUUA010001021.1:0-1582 GCA_049582465.1 Bradyrhizobium sp.
CAGCGCATGATGCAGCTCGCCGGTCCGGCGCGCGAGCGCGGTCAGTGCCGCCGGGCCGTAGATCGCAACGCGGATGTCGGACAAGCGGCCGGATCCGCCGCGCAAGCGGCGAATGGCAAACGTCAGGCGGTGCCGCAGCGCCAGCCAGTCCGGCGTCAGTTCCTTCTGCTTGATGAGACTCTCGAACGCCCGGACGATGGCGTCATCTGGCGGCAAATAGAGCACGGAATTGCCGAGCTGGCGCGGCCGCTCCCAGGCGAAATAGGGCTTTGTGGGATCGATCTCGACCGGCCTGAGCAACAGCACGTCGGCGTCGAGCCACAGCCCCGCGCCCTCGGCCATCAGCCGCATCCGGAAAAAATCGGAAAATTGCAGGATCGTCCAGTCGCGCCAGCTGCCGTCCGGCTGCGGCGGACGCAATCTCTCCGAAAACGCGTGCGGCAGGGTCGCCTCGGCTTCGGCGTTACCGACGCCGTCGGGCAACCCCGGGAGCGGATCGAAACTGTAGACGGTGACCTTATGGCCGGCGGCGACCTGCGATAGCAGGCAGGTCAGCCGCAGCGCATCGAGCGGGCCGTGCCAGAAGGTGACGACGTCGGGCCGCATACGCGTCACTTTCCATCCGGGACAATGATCGCCGGATCAGGCCCAGGCGCGCTCGGTCCTGGCCTTGGCTTCGTAGCTGTCGATCGAGGCCTTCTTCTCCATGGCGAGGCCGATATCGTCGAGGCCGTTTATCAGGCAATGCTTGCGGAACGGATCGATCTCGAATTTCACCGTGCCGCCGTCGGGGCCGCGGATTTCCTGCTTGGCGAGATCGATGCTCAGCGTCGCGTTGGCGCCGCGTTCGGCATCGTCGAACAATTTGTCGAGGTCTTCCTGGGCAACGCGGATCGGCAGGATGCCGTTCTTGAAGCAGTTGTTGTAGAAGATGTCGCCGAACGAGGTCGAGATCACGCAGCGGATGCCGAAATCCAGCAGCGCCCAAGGCGCGTGCTCGCGGCTCGATCCGCAGCCGAAATTGTCGCCGGCGACCAGGATCTTGGCGTTGCGATAGGCCGGCTTGTTGAGGATGAAATCCGGGTTCTCGCTGCCGTCGTCCTTGTAGCGCTGTTCCGAGAACAGGCCCTTGCCGAGGCCGGTGCGCTTGATGGTTTTCAGGTACTGCTTGGGAATGACCATGTCGGTATCGACATTGATGATCTTCAGCGGCGCCGCGACGCCTTCCAGCGTGGTGAACTTGTCCATCGGATCGCACTTCTCGGCTAGGGATTGGGGAAAAGCGTCTTGTCGGAATGGTTTATCGCGAATATCGCCGTCTTTAAAGGGTAAAATCCCTCAATCGGCGTCGGCCTCGATCGCCTCCATATCCTCGTCGGAAAGCCCGAAATGATGGCCGATCTCGTGGATCAGCACATGGCGAACGATATGGCCCAGCGCCTCGTCATGTTCCGCCCAGTAATCCAGGATCGGCCGGCGGTAGAGCCAGATCATGTTGGGCAGCCGGGCGATGTCGTCGTGGCTTTGGTGCGGCAGGCCGACGCCCTGGAACAGGCCGAGCAGATCGAACTCGCTCTCGCAC
>JBAUUA010001022.1:0-1756 GCA_049582465.1 Bradyrhizobium sp.
GGGATTCTTTGTCAGCCGCCGGCAAACGCAATGCCGGCGCGGACTTCCGCGATCGCCTGGTCGATCAGCGCCAGTCCGCGTTCGCGATGACCGCCCTTGTTCGGCGTCGCGGCGGCGAGTTCGGCGCGCGCGGACTGCAGCAATGCAATGCTCTCCGTCATGTGCGGCTGCGCGCCGATGGCGTAGCCGATGCCGACGCTGGCGGCGATGGTGGCGCCGAGCAGCAGCCGGCGCGCATAAGATGTCGTCATGTCGTCTTCTCCTTTTGGCGGTTTTTTGGTCGCGGGAAGCGCGCGCGACTCGGTGGGCGGCCGCGCCGGCCGCATCGGTATGTCAAGGAATCGGCGCGGTCTTGGACTGACGGGCGTCCGGCGCCCGGCGATTTGGACTGTCCGGCGCTATTCCACTCACGGCGAAGTGTTGATAGCTTTTCCAAAGCGTCAGGCCGCGTTCATCCCGGGCGGGCAGGATCGGCCGCATTGCATTTTTTTGGTTCTTGCTTTTGGTTCTTGCCCGTCGATGTCCGTGATCCGGAAAACGCTTTCGACCGACATGCTGCCGCAGGGTCTCGACGACCGGCAGCGCTTCCTGTTCTTCGCGGAGCTGTTCGAGCATTTTTCCAACACCGGCGAGCTCGATCCGGCGCCCGACGTGCCGTTCCGCGCCGCGATGAACTCCATCCATATCGGCACCACCTTGCTCGGCCGCTGCGACGGCACCTTCACCACGGTGCGGCGCGAACGCCGCCAGGTGCTGCAAACCAATGACGACCGTTATTGTCTCGCGCGCAACACCGGCGACCGGGCGGCGCAGGTGGTGCATCGCGGCCGAGAATTCACCATGCGGCCGGGCGCGATGGTGCTGCTCAAGCTCGACGAGCCGTTCTTTTCCGCCGATGGCGCGAGCCAGAAGCGCTTCACCAATGTGCATCTGCCGATGGCGGCGCTCAAGGCCGCGGTCGCCGACGTCGACGACATGGTCGGCCGCGAGCTCGCGCCCGGCGGCGCGCTTTCGCTGGCGATGGACTACAGCGATCTCCTGTTGCGCCACCCGGCCGCGGTCGACGAAGCCGGGATGGCGATCGCGCAGCATCTGATGGATCTTGCGAGCCTCGGCCTCGGCGCCCGCGGCGAGCTTGCGCTGGCGGCGGAGCGCGGCGGCCTGCGGGCGGTCCGGCTGAAGGCGGTGCTGATGATCCTGGAGCGGCGGTTCAGCGAGCCGGATTTTTCCGCGCAGAAACTCGCCGCGGCGGCGGGCCTGTCGGAGCGCTATGTCAACGAACTCCTGTACGAGGCCGGCGCCAGCTTCACGACGCGGCTGAACGAGCTTCGGCTGCGCAAGGCGGCGGAGTTGCTGGTCCATGCGTGCGAGCGCCGGATCAGCGATATCGCCTTCGAATGCGGCTTTAACGATTTGTCATATTTCAACCGCTGCTTCCGCCGCCGCTTCGGGCTGACGCCATCGGCGGCGAGGGGAGGGTAAAACGCATATTACGCGGATGTAATGCGTGCCGGCCGGCAGGGCGCGACCGCCTGACGCAACTTGCGCCCGCCCTGGGCGTTACCCATGTGATGGCGATGTCGAACGAAGAATTTCTGATCCCCATTCCGGTCCGTGCCGGGAAGAACTCCCGCGCCAGGTTCGGCGGGGCACAGGCGCGTGGCCCGATCATCGATCAGGAGGGGCGCGAAATCCCGCCGGAATCGCTCGGTCCGCGGTTCCAGAGCTTCCGTTTCGCTTTCGGCAACGCCAATCC
>JBAUUA010001023.1:0-5588 GCA_049582465.1 Bradyrhizobium sp.
CGGCATCGTGATCAAGCTGGCGTTTCCGGGCCGCTTCGACCGGCTGTCGGTCGGGCTTTACCTCGCGATGGGCTGGAGCGGCTTCATGGTCTACGACACCGTGGTGTCGTCGCTGCCGGCGCTGACCGTGTGGTTCATCGCCGCCGGCGGCCTGCTCTATAGTTTCGGCGTGATCTTTCACGCCTGGCAGCGGTTGCGTTTCCAGAACGCGATCTGGCATTCTTTCGTGCTGCTGGGCGCGGCCTGCCATTACACCGCCGTGCTCGATCTCGTCCTGAATTAATTCTCTAAAGGCTGGGGCTGCAATGCAGGTGACGGGCAAAGTCGTGGTGGTCACCGGAGGCGCCAACGGCATCGGCCGCGCGCTCTGCGAAGCTTTTCACCGCGCCGGCGCCGCCAAGGTGATCGTGGCCGATCTCGATATCCATGGCGCCCGCACGGTCGCGGCCACGGTCGACGGCGCGGCGTTCAAATGCGACGTCGCGCAGGAAAAGGACATCGTCCACGTCATCGAGGAGACCGAGCGGCAGTTCGGCCCGATCGCGCTGTTCTGCTCCAATGCCGGCATCGGCGGCGGCTTCGATCCGATGTCGGAGAATGCCGGCGGCCATTCCGACGAACCATTCATGCGAAGCTGGGCGATCCATGTGATGGCCCACATCTACGCCGCGCGGCATCTGATTCCGCGCATGAAGGCGCGCGGTGGCGGCTATTTCCTCAATACGATCTCCGCGGCCGGACTGCTGTCGCAGGTCGGCAGCCCGGCTTATTCGACCACCAAACATGCCGCGGTCGGATTTGCCGAGAACCTCGCGATCTCGCACAAGGCGCACGGCATCAAGGTGTCGATCCTGTGCCCGCAGGGCGTCGACACCAACATGCTGCGCTCGATCCCGAAGGGCCCGCAATCCGGCGACGGCGACCTGACGCCGGAGCAGGTGGCGCAGGACGCGCTCGCCGGCATCGAGCAGGAAACCTTTGTCATCCTGCCGCACCCGCAGGTGCTGAACTACATGCGCAAGAAGACCGAAAACTACGATCGCTGGATCTCAGGCATGGCGAAGATCCAGGCGAAGATGCGGGAAGATTTCGGGAAGAGCCAGCCGTAGCGGTTGCGCCCTCCGCGATACGTTCGGCGCCTAGATCACCGGCTCCGCCAACTCGGTCTCGGCATCGCGGCCTGCCTTCAAAGCGCCCGCGTAAATGACAAGCCCATCGCGCACGGCCTTCCTTTCGATCCCGGTCAGCCGCGCAAGCGCGCCGGAAACCTGCCGGCGGCCGAAATCCTGAAGTGCGGCCAGCGTGCGCCGTCCTTTCGGCGTCAGCGATAGCGGCTTGATCCGCGCGTCCTCCGCGTCGGATGTCTCCCGCAGTTCGCCGCACTCAACCAGTTTGCGCACCATGCGGCTGACGCTCGATTTTTCCAGATGCAGGATTTCGCCGAGCTGCACCGCGGTCATCGGCCCGCGGGCGCCGATCTCCAGGATGGTGTGAACGGCCGACGGCGGATAGTCCGTCGCGGCCAGCGTCGCTTCCATGAAGCCCAGCTCGCGAACCATCTGCCGGGATGCGGCGCGAATGTCGTCGATCAAGGCGAGGTCGGCAGCAGGCATTTCTTGACTCCGGATATGGTTGTATCATACAACTATATGGTCATGCAAGTTCGGGAGTTGGGTGCGATGGGCGAGCCTGTTACGGTTAGCGCGCCTCTGGATGCGACCGCGAACCGGATGAAGGGAAAGGTCTGTCTGGTGACCGGTGGCGGAAGCGGCATCGGTCGCGCCGCCGCGCTCAGGATGGCCGCCGAGGGGGCAATGGCGGTCGTCATCGCGGGCAGGCGCGAGGCGGAGATCGAATCGGCCGCGGCCGCGTGCCGGAGCCTGGGCGCGCAGGCGCTGGCGATCAGGAGCGATGTCACGCAGGAGGACGATGTCGAGCGCCTGGTCCGGACCACGGTCGAGCGCTACGGCAGGCTGGACGTGGCGTTGAACAATGCCGGTTTTCAGGAGCGGCGCGCGCCGATCGAGCACAGGCGAGCACCGTGTATGACGAGGTTTTCGACGCCAATGTGCGCTCGGTCTTCCTGTGCCTTCGCCATCAGTTGCCCGTCATGTTTGCCCACGGCGAGGGCAGGATCGTTATCAACGCATCGGTGAGCGGCATCCGCAATCCGAACCCCGGACTGTCGCTTTATTCGGCCTCGAAGGCGGCCGTCATTTCGCTGGTGCGTTCGACGGCGCTGGAGGCCGCCCCGCGCGGCGTGAGGATCAATGCGATCGCGCCGGGCCGCGTGGTGACCGACATGATGCTGCGCTCGGGGGTCGGTGACATGTCGAGCGTGGCGGCAGGCCTGCCGTTGCGGCGGATGGGACAGCCCGACGAAGTCGCCGAAGCCGTGGTCTGGCTATTGTCCGACGCGGCGTCCTATGTCGTCGGCCATGTGCTGGCGGCGGACGGAGGTTTTTTGGCTTCCTAGAGCCCTGTTTTGACGTGTTTTCTTCACGCGAACCGCTATCCATCCCGCATCTGGTACAGGACAGGCTTCACTCGAAAGCGCTATAGGCGCCGCTAGCTCTTCTGCGCGTAGAGCAGCGGCACCGCGGAATCCACCATCACCTCGATCAGGCTCGTGCCCTTATGCGCGAGGCCGCGCTTCAGCGCCGGGGCCAGTTCGGATGATTTCGTCACGCGTACCGCGTCGCAGCCCATGCCTTCCGCGAGCTTCACAAAATCGATGCCGGGCAGTTCGAGGCCGGGCACGTTGCGCACCTGCATCACCTGGCTGAACGAACGCATCGCGCCGTAGCCCGCGTTGTTGACCACCACCACCGTCAGCGGCAGCTTGCGCTGCGCCGCCGTCCACAGCGCCTGGATCGAATACATCGCCGAGCCGTCGCCGATCAGGCAGACGGTGCGAACGCCGGGACGACCCAGCGCCATGCCGACCGCGGCGGGCAGGCTGTAGCCGAGGCCGCCGCTCGCCATGGTATAGAAACTGTCCTGGCCGCGCATCGGCATGAATTTCTGCATCGCCGGGCGGTGCGACGGGGCTTCCTCGACCAGCACGGCGTCGTCAGGCATGGAAGACGAGAGCGTGTGCAGCAGATATTCGACCGGAAGCGGATCGGCAGCGGAGGGGGCGGGAGGCAGCGTGCGGCCGGCCGGCATCGCGCGCTTCGTCTCGGGCAAGAGGTCCAGCAGCATGCTCAGCGCCGGCTTCATGGTGGCGACGATGCTGCTGCCTGTCGGCGTGACCGCGGCCGCGGTCGGATCGTCGGTGATCTGGAAGATCGTGGTTGCGCCGTCGAAGATCGAGGCATGGCCTTCGACGTGGAAGGTAAAGACCGGTGCGCCGATCACGACCACCAGATCGTGCGCGCGTAGCGCATCCGAAAGCTGCGCCGGCGAGGCGTGCAGGAAGCCTGAGAATTGCGGATGCCGCTCCGGAAAACTGCAACGCGCCGAAAACGGGCTGACCCACACCGAGGCTTTGG
This sequence comes from Bradyrhizobium sp., assembly GCA_049582465.1. Classification (GTDB taxonomy): domain Bacteria; phylum Pseudomonadota; class Alphaproteobacteria; order Rhizobiales; family Xanthobacteraceae; genus Bradyrhizobium. The sequence goes on from JBAUUA010001023.1 coordinate 3,495, forward strand.
CCTTCTCCGCAACCTTCACCATCAGTTCGACCGCGCCTGCGCGATCGACGCCGGGACCGACCACGAGCGCAGGGTGCTTGCTGGCCGAAAGTGCTGCGACGAGCGCCTTCATCGCGCCTGGATCGGGGCCGAGTTCGCGGCTGACCTGGCGCGCCTCGATCGGCTGCGTTGGATGGGTCCAGTCGTCGATCGGCACCGAAACGAAGGTCGGCCCGCAAGGCGGCTGCATCGCCACGTAATAGGCGCGCGCGATCGCGGCCGGCACGTCCTCGGCGCGCGCCGGCTCGACCGAGAATTTCACGTAAGGCCGCGGGAATTCAGAGGCGCGCTCGGCATAGAGAAACGCCTGCAGCGGCAGGATGCTGCGCGCCTGCTGGCCCGCCGTGATCACCAGCGGGGTCTGGTTGCGGTGCGCGGTATAGATGTTGCCGAGCGCGTTGCCGACGCCAGCGGCGGAATGCAGATTGACGAAACCGGCGTTGCGCGTGGCCTGGGCGTAACCGTCGGCCATGCCGATCACGGAGGCTTCCTGCAGGCCCAGCACATAGTCGATGTCGTCGGGCCAATCGCTCAGGAACGGTAGCTCGGTCGAGCCGGGATTGCCGAACACTTTCCTGATGCCGAACGAGCGCAAGAGGTCGAGGGTGGCCTGTTTGACGGTGACGGATGCGCTGGTGGTCTTGGTGGGTTTACGGGACAATGCGAATGTTCCCCGTGCTACACGCTATCTTCACCTCTCCCACGGGGGGAGGTCGGCGCGAAGCGCCGGATGAGGGGATGCGGCCTATCGAGGGACCGTAACCCCTCACCCCGGCCCTCTCCCTTCGGGAGAGGGAGCGCACCGCCGTTGACGCGAGCTTGGTGAGCTTCACCACGTCGCGGTGCCCTTCATGGTCGGCTGGCCTTCCGAATTCGCCGTCCACAATTCCATGCCGGCGCCCGTGTCGTTGGCGTTGACGCTGAACTCGCTGCCTTCGAACAACGGTTGCACGCCGCGATAGCTGAATTTCTTCGGCGCCTTGCCGCCATGCAGCTTGGCCGCGAGTTCGACGATAAAGGCCGCCTGCATCGGGCCGTGGAAGATCAGCCCGGGATAGCCCTCGACCTTGGTGACATAATCGCGGTCGTAGTGGATGCGGTGGCCGTTGAAGGTCAGCGCCGAGTAGCGAAACAGCAGCACGGGATCGGCCATGTGTGTTTCTCGGTGCTGTGCCGCGGGCGGCGGCGCGGCCGGCTTGGCCGGTGCCGGCGCGGTCGACATGTCGCGATAGACGATATCCTGCCGCTCGCGCAGCGCGGTGCCGCGCGGCGTCGTCACCAGATGGTCGACGGACACGAAACAGAGCACGCCGGAGCTGCCGGTCTTCATGGTCACGTCGGCGATCCGCGAGGTGCGCGTCGTCTCGTCGCCGACGCGCAAGGTGTCGAAGAATTCAAGCTCGCCGCCGGCCCACATCCGGCGCGGCAGCGGCACCGGCGGCAGGAAGCCGCCACGGGTCGGATGGCCGTCGGGGCCGAGTTCCGACATCGGGAAGACCGGCTGCGCCAGGCACCAATGCACGGTCCACGGCGCGGCATCGCCCGGTTTGGGATCGCCGATCTCCATGAACAGAGTGGCGCGCAGGCCCTTCACCAGTTGCGCGGTGACGATGTCGGAGGCCTGGGTGCTGCGGCCGATCCATTGGCGCAAATGGTCGAGATCGGGTTTGTCGGTCATGACGATCTGGTCCGGATAGGAGGAGGTTTTGCAATATTGGTATCGGTGCGCTCTCCGATGGCGGGCACCGCGCCGTAATGACGTGGGTGATCGACGACGATGGCGGCCGGCGCGGGGTAGCTCACTGGCCCCGCTGGGGTGTCGACTTCGATCCGCCGCAGATGCGGATGACGGGCAAGGTCGGCCATGGTGTTGACCTCGGCAAAGGCAATGTCGGCGTCCGCCAGCCGCTTCAACAGCTCGTCGCGGGCCATGGTCGCAAAGGCGTCGCCGACCGCCTTGTCGGTGAGGGCGCGGTTGCGGACGCGCTCGACCATGTTGGCAAATCTCGGATCGTTCGGCAGGTCAGGCTGGCCCAGCACGTCGGCGCACAGCTT
>JBAUUA010001024.1:0-1617 GCA_049582465.1 Bradyrhizobium sp.
TGATTGGCGGGCGGCTTCGGGCTCGACGTCGGCCCATACCACTGATCGGTGGGGCCCGTCGCAGCCGCCACTATGGCCTGTGCGGTAGCAAGCGGATCCTCGGCGCGAGCGGCGCTGGCGCCGATGACAGCGAGAACCGCAACTATTGAGGTCGACATCGTTCGGTTCACGAGGCTACGCATTGCTTCCATCTCCCTCTCGCGTTATGGATTGCGGCTGACGCTCATCGATCGCCTAGTCGTGTGATCCCCCGGGGCCCGAGCATGGGCCGCACTGGCTTCCCGCAGCTGCGCGGCCCGGCGGCGCGACGCGAAGCCCGCCAGCCCCACTGCCAGCGCAAGCGTGGCTCCGTTGAACAGGTATTGGACATAGAACTGGGAGCCGAGCTGCTGCAGCCCCGCTATGCCAACCGCGAGCAGCAGCACTGAAACGACCGTACCCGGAACGTTTACGCGTCCTGGCGTAAATGACGTTGCGCCCAGCAAAGCGCCGACAAAGGCGGGCAGCATGTAGCTCGAGCCGATGTCCGGCTGCCCGGCTTGAAGCTGGGCGCCGAGGATCACGCCGGCGACGCCCGACAGCAAGCCGGAGACAATGAAGCTGCCGATGATGTATTTCTGGGCGTGAATCCCAACCAGTTCCGCCATCCGCGGATTGGCGCCCAGCGCATACAGGCGCCGCCCGACCGGGAGATATTCCAGGACGACGTACATGATCGCCGACACGCACAGCACAATGATGGCCGGCAGAGGCACGTAACCGGCGACCGAAAGGTTTGCGATATTTGCAAATCTATCCGGCACGAGGCCAGCGATCTGCTGGCCGTTGCTGTACCAGTTGGTGATTCCAAATGCGAAGGTGCCGGAAGCTAGCGTCGCGATGAAGGAATCGATCTTGGCGACTATGACCAGAAATCCATTGATAATCCCGATTACGCCGCCAAGCGCGATAGCAAGAAGAACGGCGAGCGGCCAGGCCAGATGGCTATTCGTCTGGAGCCCTATCACGAACATTTCCGTGATGCCGAGCACGAAACCGACCGAGAGATCATATTGACCCGCGGCGAGGGGCGTCATCACCGACAGGGCCAGGAGCGCGATCACCGATTGCGTCCCGAGAATAGAGCGAATGTTGAACGCCGTTGGGAACGTTCTCGGCAGCAGCAATGAAAAAAAGATGGTGAGGAGAACGATCAGAATGAGAAGGCTATAAGTGGTCAGCAGCCTGGAGACGTTCCAAGGGCGCGGCGAACTGACGCGGGGGGAGACAGCGTCTGCGCGCGGACTAGCCATGTTGTAAGCTCGCTTGCGTGGCGTCGCCCAAAGCTGCGCGGATCAGTCGCGCGATCGTCAGATTCGCGCCGCCCAACTCGGCGATGATGCGGCCGCGATAGAAGATGAGGGCGCGGCTGGCGACACCGCAGACTTCCTCGAAATCCGAGGAGACCATCAACACCGCGCACCCGCGTTGCTGGGACTCGAGCAGCAGCCGATAGATTTCCGCCTTCGCGCCGACATCAACACCGGCCGTCGGCTCTTCGAGCACAAGCAGCTTTCGATCGGCGCCAAGCCATCGCGCGAGCACGACTTTCTGCTGGTTCCCGCCGCTCAGCGCCGT
>JBAUUA010001025.1:0-2547 GCA_049582465.1 Bradyrhizobium sp.
GGCTCAATGAGTGCGCCGAACCTGAATGCCGATCGGATGACCATTGTAGAGGCGCCGGCCGTGACCTCCTTGCCGCTGGCCACCCAACGACTGTTTGCGCGTATCGTGAATTCGCCGCGACGATCGCTGGCCTCCCGGGTCGCGATGTTTCTCGGCCGTGCCGAGCTTCCCGGTCGAGCCGAACTTGCCGCCTTGCGGCCTGCGACACGACTTTTGTTATTCGGCCTGACGACTTGGATCGGCCTCATCGCGTTCGTCACCGTGATCGCTGTGGCATCTGTCGAGATTTCGGCGATCAGCTTCCCCGCCTGGTTCGAGACCCACGCGTCGCCCTCGGCTCGCACCGAGATGCGTTCGCCCGCGAGTTTTGAAAACATCCTGCAGCGGCCGTTGTTTTCGCGCAGCCGGCACGCACCCGCGGCCGACACTCCTCCACCGGCGCCCATGCCTGCGCCGCTCGTGACGCTGGACCATGACATCACCTTAAGGGGCGTGTTTATCAATCTTCCGCAAGCAAAGGCATTTCTGACGTCCGCGCAAAATCCACTCGGGATTTGGGTGCAGACCGGTGAGGAAATCGCAGGCTGGCGGGTCGCGGCGGTCAAGCCAGATCAGGTTTTGTTAGAGGCGCCTACCGAAAAACTCGCGGTTCCGCTCACCGTTGCCGGCGCGGGAAAATGATCCGCGTTCTCCACAAGACAACCAGCCGCACCCTCCGCTTTCTCGCCGATGCGCTGGCTTGGCGGGCGTCCGAGCGGCCCCAGGCGCTGGTGGCGTGGGGCCTGATAGCCGGTTTGGTCTGGCTGATCGCAAGCCTTGCGGGGGATCCATCGTGGTCGGGCAGGATATTGCTCGGGTGCTATCTGCTTGTCGTACTGGCGGCCATCTGTGCGATCGACGCGCGTTACGGGATCATTCCGGACAGTCTGGTTATTGCGCTCGCGGTCGGTGGGTTGCTCCAACCCTTGTTATCGGGCGAGGGCGATCTGACGCAGCAAGGGCTCGAAGCCGTGCTGGTGTTTGTGGCGGCCTGTCTGTTTGGAGCCGCCTACCGCTGGCTTCGTGGCCAAGACGGATGGGGCTTCGGCGACGTCAAGTTCCTCACGGTGGCAGTGCTTTGGATCGGGATTGAGGGGCTTCCCGAATTGCTTTTGGCTGCTGTGCTGTCGGCGCTGGCAAGCCTCGTGATTCTGAAGCTCGAAGGATATGATCTCCACGCCAAGCAGGCGATCTCGTTCGGACCGCATCTTGCTGTTGGCCTGTGGCTGGCCTGGCTTGCAGGTCGGCTGCAATTTGGCCTCTGAGGCCGACCCTTAGGCCGCTCGCGCCGCCGCAGCCCCCGGCGGAGAACTGCGACACCAATTGGCTTGGTTCTGCCAAGAGCCCCCGGCAATACAATACGGACAAATCCCCGGACCTGCGGGCACGCCAACCATCCGAGCCGGATTTTCAGAATCCGCTTGAACAAGGGAGTCGAGGTGCCGTCGCCAACGGACTTTCTCCGGATTCAGGACGTCTTAAGGAGCCTGGCTCGGTCGGCCAAATTGGAGGAAGCTCTTTGACAGAAATATCCCGACCGCACCGCCCGCCATTTTCTCCAAAGCATCGATGATGTGGCCGTGGCGATCGGGCGTCATCGTTTGCAGGATCTCAAGGATTCCAGCGCTACCGAAGATAATCAAGCAAACCAGCAGAGTGCGGCGGGGATAGGCGAAGCTAAAGAGCGCGCCGACGATGGCGAACACAAGGACGTGCTCTATGTGCGCATAGTTCCTGATTTCCGGCTGCATCAAAAACGGCGCGAGCTTGTAATATATCGAGTAGACGAAGCCGACATGGGTCAGGGTGGCGTAGGCGATGAAGATGATTGAAGCCCATGCTGCCGCAACAATCAGTCTTCGACCCGCAGTTTTGTTCATGTCGGGATTATGCATCGGGGCTGCACCAGCTTCGAGGGAACTTATTGCTTAACCTTACCCATCGCATAGAATTATTAACGGTGGCCACTGCCTGCTCTGCGAACACTGCAGCGCGCCTCTACTCATCAACCATGTTCGTCCTTTGAAACCATATCTCCCTTGGAGAGGGTGTAAATGCCTTGGGGAGAGATCGTCCCGAGGAGAACCTGCATGTTGCGTAAAACGATTTCGGCGCTGTGCGCGATTGTCATCGTCGGTCTGTGCTTGCCGGCGGAAACGTCGGCCCGCGGTGGCCTGGGAGGGTTTGGCGGGGGAGGCGGCGGCTTTCACGGAGGCTTTGGCGGTGGTTTCCGGGGGATGGCGGGCATAGGTGGCCACGGTTTATACGGCGGCGGCTGGCGGGGTGGTGGCTGGGGACGGCGCGGCGTGGCCTACGGCGCCTTGGGCGTTGGCCTCGGTCTCGCTCAAGGTCTCTATGGTTATCCCTACGACGGCGCTTATGACTATCCATACGGATATGGTGAATATGCCGAGTATGGTCCTTGGGCATACGGCTGCTATCTGACCCGGCAGCGCATCTGGACTCCGTATGGGTGGCGGTTCCGTGCCGTACAGATCTGCAATTGAC
>JBAUUA010001026.1:0-3780 GCA_049582465.1 Bradyrhizobium sp.
GGGCTACACGCCGGCCTGGCAGATGTGGCCGATCCCGAAGCCGAGCGACGGATTGCGCGTGACGCTGAAGCCCGCCGGCTGAGCCGACCAAACGGGCTCGGGCCCGGATCAAGCCATCGCCGGCGCGTCGATGCCGACGACGTCAATGCCGTCGGCACGCCCGCGAATCGGCAGCCGGCCGAGATCGCGAACCGCGAACGGCGGCATGGAGCCGAACCGTTGCATCGCCGCGCGCGACGCCAGAAAGCCGCCGTCGACGGTCCGGCTGAGTTCCTCGAGCCGTGCCGCGGTATTCATGACGTCGCCGTTGAACACGATGGCGCGCTTGACGTCGCCGATCTCGCCGATGATCACCGGGCCGAAATGCAGGCTGCCGCGAATCCGCGGCACCGCGCCGAACTCATGCTCGAATTGGCTGGATGCCCGCACCAGCTCGTCGCGCATCGCCACGAAGCAGCGCAGCGGACGGCAATCGACCGCGCCGCCGCGTTCCCGCCAGGTCACGATCACCTCGTCGCCGACGTAACTGAGCACCTCGCCGCGATAGTCTTCGACGGCAACGGTGAGAAGCCGAAACGTGCGGTCGAGAAAGCGATGGATGCCGACGCCGCCGAGCCGCTCGGCGAGCCCCGTCGATCCCGCGATATCGACAAACAGCACGAAGCGGTCTTCCTCCACCGGGAATGATAGCGCCCGGTGACGAAGTTCAGGAGGGCGCGCGGTCCGATGATGTTGGAGATCGCGAGGCCCAGGTTCATCACGACCGAGAGGACGGCGGAATAGACGAAGCTGGACCAGAAAATCTGGCTCGACATTCCAAGGGGAAGTCCGGCGATTCGTTCACCCAGCTCCAAGCCCTGGATAATCACGATAACCGCTGCGTAGACCGCGCTTCGCACGATCAGATCGGTTGCGAACGAAAGACCGCTGAGCCACACCCGCATCGGACCTTCCAGCACGAAGAGCTGGACGAAGCCGAGCGAAGTACTGATCAACATCCCATACGACATTCCCGCCAGGACAGAGCGAGGCGCCACACGGCCCTGGGCGAAGTTGAACACGAACCCGGCGACGGCCCCAAAGGCAAAGAAAATAGCCAGCAACCGGAGTTTTCTCTCGAGCCTCGCGTCCATGCTGCCTGCTCCCGAGCGATGCCGCCTGCCCGAACTATACACGGATCCGGCCAGCCGCGTTCGCGAACGCGACGACCGGTCGTTATTCGATGAACGTCGTGAGCTGCGCGCCTTCGTCGGCCACGAACACCGCGATCAATTCCGCGGGCTCGCTGTTGCTGGCATTGGCGGAAACCAGATGCGTCGCGCCGGGCGGCTCGAAGAACGACTGGCCGACCTTGAAGGTCTCGACAGGCCCGCCGGCAAGTTGCGAGCGGATTTCGCCCTTGGTGATATAGGCGGTGACCGAACCCGCATGACGATGCGCGCGGGTAAATCCGCCGGGGCCATAGAACACCCGCACGATCGTCACACGCTTGCCCGGCACGTTGGGCAGGGCGTAGGAGGCGATCGGCTCGACGGTATCGAGCGCAGAGCCCGCCGGATCACTCACCGCGCACAGCGGCGCGACGACTGTCGAAAGCGTATCCATGGCGACCGGCAGCATCTTCCCGATCAGGAAGGCGCAGGCCAGTCCGCCGATGGCGGCGGCATAAAGCGGCCGGATTTCAGCCCGGCCAAGGGACGCCATGCCAAATGCTTCGGACATCGATGCCTCCTCCGGATTACCCCGCGCCCTGATCGAATGCCTTGCGCAGCGCGACATAGCCCTGCTGCTGCTGGGTCCAGTTGCGGCCGCCGGTAATGGCGCCATCGATCACCAGATCGTGGCCGTTGATGAAGGTGGATTCGTCGCTGGCGAGGAACACCGCCGCATAAGCGATATCCTCGGGCAGCCCGGCGCGCGGGATCGGCTGCGCGGTCTTGTAGACCTCGCGCATCACGTCGGGGGTCTTCTCCGCCGCCTCCACCGACAGGCCCAGCGCCTTGCCGAAAATGCCGGTGGCGATCGCGCCGGGCGAGATGGAGTTGACGCGGACGCCGGCTTCGCCGAGCTCCATCGCCACGCATTTGGTGAGATGGATGACGGCGGCCTTGGCCGCGCCATACACCACCGACGACGAAAAGCCGGCGAGCCTGCCGGCGATGCTGCCATTGTTGATGATGCTGCCGCTTCCCTGCTTTTTCATATGGGGCGCGGCATGCTTCATGCCAAGCATGACGCTGCGCACCAGGGTGGCCATCGCGGCGTCGAAGCGGGCAACGTCGAGGCCTTCGATCCCACCGGTCTGCGCCGGTCCGCCGGCGTTGTTGAACAGACAATCGATGCCGCCGAATTTTTCGACCGCCTCGCCGATCAGCGCGCGCATGTCGTCCTCGACCGTGACGTCGGTGCGGCGGAAGACGCAGGCGGCGCCGAGCTTCCTGGCCAGCGCCTCGCCCTCCGGCACGCGGCGTCCGGCGACGACGATTTTCGCGCCCTCCGCGACGAAGATTTCCGCGGTGCGCAGACCGATGCCGCTCGTGGCGCCGGTGATGACCGCGACCTTGCCGCTTAACCGTCCCATGTCGTCCTCCCCTGATGATGCCGGGGTCCATTATATCTCCGGCCTGATGGAACAAGGCAAGCCGGGCTTGCTTTTCCAGGAAATGAATTCAGTCCCCCCGAATTCGCCTTGCCGGCGCAGACCGCGCGTCCGGCACTACGCCTGGGCTATTTTGGATTTGCCGATCGGCTGATGTAATGTGGCCCATGGTGAAATTGATCGACGAGTTCCGGCGAGGCTGGCAAGGAACATCCCGGCCCTCGCCGCTTTTCAGTGTCGGATTTGCAGCGTGCTGTCTCGCTCTGGCGACCGCGGCGCGGTGGGCGCTTGCCCTGATGCGGCCGGACGTTTTCTTCACCCCGTATTTTCCGGCCGTATTCTTCGCCACCGCGTTCGGCGGCTTGCGGGTCGGGATCCTGACGGCGCTCGCCGGCGGCGCGCTCGGCGTCTCCGTCGATTTCGGCGGCGCGCCGTCCGATTCCGCAAGACTCGGACTTCTGGTCATCTACCTGATGGTGTGCGGCCTCACGATCTGGGGCATCGAGCACTTCCGGTCGATCGCCGCGCAGCAGCGCGAGGTCGCAAGGCGGCTGATCCAGGAAGAGGCCTACCGGAAGCTCGTGGTCGACGAGCTTCAGCACCGGCTGAAGAACAAATTGTCGACGATGCACGCGGTTCTGCACCAGGTGCTGCACGACCAGCCGAAGGTCTGGGCCAGCATCGATCAGCGCATACGGGCGCTGTCGGCGACCGACGATCTGATCGCCCGGGTCGACGGTAGCGGTTGCGACATCAAGGACCTCTTGCTCTCGGAACTCGGACCCTATGGCCACGTCCGGTTTACCCTGAACGGCGATCTTTCGTTTCTGCCCGCCAAACTGGCCGTGAGCCTGGCATTGATGTTCCACGAACTCGCCACCAATGCCGGAAAATACGGCGCGTTTTCCGCGCCGCGCGGGCTGTTGCAGGTGTCGTGGTCGGTGTCGGACGACTGGCTCGATATCAGCTGGGACGAGACCGAAGGTCCTTCGATCGAAACGATCGGACAGGCCGGCTTCGGCACCAGGCTCTTGAAATCGGCGCTCAGGCCGTTCGACGGCAAGACCGAGATCGCCTTTTTGAAAACCGGCGTTCATTGCACCATGCAATGCCGCATCCCCAAGGCGTGAGCTGCCGGTAACGCCTCCTGAGGGGGCGTCGATAGTCTGTTGATGACGATT
>JBAUUA010001027.1:0-7019 GCA_049582465.1 Bradyrhizobium sp.
AAGACAGCCTGTCTTCCAGAACTTCGAGCGCCCGGGCGTCGCTGATGATTTCGGCAAGCTCGGCCAGCCGGACCAGGTGCCACCACGCGAACGGACTGAACCAGAACACCGCCCGATTGAGCGAGGCCAGCAGCAGGACGTAGAAATCGCGGTTGGCGACGTGGGCACCCTCGTGCGCAAGCACCGCCCGGCGCTTCGGCCCATCCCAATCGATGCATTGAGGGGGAAGCAGGATGGTCGACCCGAAAGTGACCGGCCCGGCGATGATGTTGCTCACGCGCACGCGCCAGCCGGCGGTCCAGGATTCACTGATCGGCTTTGCGGCGCGCACCAGGCGCCAGGTCAGAAAGATGCCGACCACCAATCTGAGCAGCAGCAGGCCGGCAACCAATGCGTAGATGCCCGTCACGACGGCCAGCCAATTGACGACAGGGTAACTCTCGCCGCGAACCGCGACGGGCATTCCGAGTTCCGATGGCAGCGACGAACGCAGCGGCTCCGGACTCCCGGCGGGCCACAGGTATTCGGGCGCCGACACCGGCAAGGCTTCGGTGGTGATGCTGACCACCGTCCAATGCATCAGCAGGGGCATCGACAACGACGCAATCAGCACCATTACCCAGGATGTCATGTGCACGTGTGGATTTCGTACAGCAAGAAGATTCAAGCCAATCCACACGACGCTTCCGAGAATGAGGGAACGAAGCGCCGATTCCGCCAGAATCGTCAGCATCATTTTTTGCCTCCCTTCGCCTTTGCCTTCGCAACCTGGTCGGCAAGCAGGCGCAGCTGCCGCTGGTCGAGCATGGCGGTGTCCACCATGCCGACCAGAACCTCCTCGACCGAACCGTTGCAGAACCAATCGACGATGCGCTGAACCGCTTTCGCCGCAACCCGTCCGCGCGGCTCGGCCGCCTGGTAGACATAGGTTCGCCCGTCCACCGTGTGGGTGGTGTACCCCTTGTCTTCCAGCCTTCGCAGCACGGTCCGAACGGTCGATTCCTTGAGAGGACGAGAAAGCCGTTCACGCACGGCCTCGGCCGTTATCGGACCGTTGGCCCAAACCAGTTGCATCACCTCTCGTTCGAGGTCGCCCAGCTCGGGCAGGCTGTCGTCCATGTCTGTTTCCTTGCGGGTTCGTCCGGGGTGCTGTAATGCTACAGAGCGTCGCATACGGGGCGACGCTCCGCAACCGCGATTCAATCTGGCGTAGCCGGATCACCATGGCGCCCTCGCAAGCGGCCTCGGGCTGCCCGATGGAAAACAGGCGGAGGGGACCCGGTTTGCGTGGTAACGGCGGGCCCCTACGCCGACGCCGTGCAAGGCTGGCCGCCGCTTCTGCTCCTCAACCGCGATGTGCTGCCGGCCGTTGCCTGAGGGCGACAAGCGAAGCGAGGCAGGAGAAGCCCGATGAAGCCAAGGCCACTTGTTCGATGGTTGTCCATCATCGGCGCCGCCGTCCTGTCAATGGCGGAGACAGCATCCGCCGCCGACATCCACGTGATGATCTCGGCCGGCTTTTATGGGGTCTATTCAGAACTGGGTCCGGCTTTCGAGCGCGCGAGCGGTCACCATCTGGTCACGACGCGCGGACCATCGATGGGTGACTCTCCGGAGGCCATTCCCGCGCGGCTGGCGCAAGGCGAGGCCGCCGATGTCGTGATCCTGGATGGAGGCACCGCCGACCAGCTCGGCCGTCGAGGCCTGGTACGCGCCGACAGCAAGGTCAATCTCGCGCGCTCGCTGATCGGCATGGTGGTGCGCGAAGGCGCCGCAAAGCCTGACATCGGCAGCCTCGGGGCTTTCCGGAGCACGCTGCTGGAAGCAAAGTCGATCGCATATTCGGACAGCGGCAGCGGCACTTACCTCTCGACCAAATTGTTCCCCAGCCTCGGTGTCGCGGACGAGATCGCGGACAAGAGCCGAAAGGTGCGCGGACCTCCGTCCGGCGAGCCGGTGGCCAGCGTTGTCGCGCGCGGCGAAGCGGAGATCGGCTTCCAGCAGGTCAGCGAGCTGATCCATATTCCCGGCGTTGCTTTCGTCGGCACGATTCCGGCGGAGGTCCAGCCAACGATTTACTTTGCGGGCGCGCTCACCAGTACGGTCCGGCAGCCCGAGGCAGCCGGTGCCTTGATCCACTTCCTCGCCTCATCGCAGGCGGCGCCGGCGATCAAGAAGGCCGGGCTGCTGCCACTGCCGGAACCATAGCGCGCGCAATCGCTTCGTTTCGAATTTGCCCGGTGCGATCGGCACGCGCCCGAACTCGTGAGCGCGCGATGCGCCCACCTCGCGCGGCGTTGAAACAACGTGAGAAGCCGTTCTCTTTAAACGGCCGCTGGTCTTCCTCATCTGCATTGCGGAGCCAAACTTCCGGCTTCTCGAATGCGATGGAGAAATCAAATGACCATGATCAAAATTCTGTCGGCTGCCGCGATCGCCGCAGCGGCGCTCGCTACGCCCGCCATGGCCCAGCAGAGCCAGCCGACGCCGCGGCACTTCGCGGCGTCTCCCGAAGCGCGCACCACGTCCCCGGGCGTGATCTATATCGATGGCCGCGCCTGCTATCCGGCTCCGCGCGTCGGCGCATTTGCCTCGCAGCCCTGGACCAACAGCAACGACATCCCCTGCTACCCGACGCCGGATTATTACTGATCCGTTTCCCCGTCACGATGCGTCCCGGCCACTTGCTGCCGACCGGACTGGAAGACGTCGGGCCGGAAACGTGATTCCGCCAGCCCGGCTTCTTTCCGGCGATCATCGGCCCGCTGGCCGGAGCATCCGGTCGTCAGGGCATGGCGAGCTGGATTGTCCGGTCTTCGCTACCGACCAGACGATCCCTGGCCATCGACTCGATCATCGGCCAGTTCTGCCGCAGGAATGTCGTGGCGTCGGAATGGTTGGCGGCCCGCACCTTGACGCTGCAGGCCTGTCTTCCCCCGTTATTGGTTATCTGAAAATGGAACGTGTAGGCTGTCGTCCCGGCGTCTTCGTCGGCCGGCCGGCGCTCGCGGCGCATTTGGTATCCCCCCTCGGTGCGTCGAACCGGGACATTTTAGATTTGCGACTTGGCCTTTCGTGGGGCGCGTTCACGGCAATTTTTCCGGCAGCGGCGTCGGATCAAGGTTTTTTCCGGGGCGAAGAAGCGAATGCGTTCTTCACCACCGCCGAGAACTTGGCCCAGCTGCAACTCAGCGAAGCGTCCTCACAACGCCCCGGTTTCGATCGATCGATCGGGCGTTTCCTCGGCAGCAATATCATCGGCGGCCCGACGGGCTGACGGGCGCTTTCGATATTCGCCTGAAGCTGTTCATTCTGTCGTCGCGCCAGGTCAGCCGACATCTCCTCTCGCCGTTGGGCATCGAGGAAGCTCATATACTCGCGATCGATCTGCTTGCGCTCTTCCGCCGTCGGGTTGGGTCCGGCGATGTCGAAATTGCGGTTCTGCATGAAGTCGTAATAGGTATAGCCTCCGCCCGGCTTTCGCCGGCCTGCGAACCGCGCGTTGCAGTCCATCGTCAGGCGACCGCGCTCGTCGGTCGATGAGGTCATTGCGTCGGCCTGGACCTGCTCGACGCACTCCTCAAAATCGCGAGCGGATTGCGGCGACGTCCCACCAGAATCCAGCCACCAACTGGCGAGCGCAAGCGAAGCCAGCACAAAGAATGCGACCAGCCACCTTTCAATGCCACCGTCCAGCAAACGGTACATTCGCAAGAAGTCCCCCACCGATTCGCGCATTACGGGGAAAAAATGCGGGTTTTTGCGGGCAGGCATCCCTCAATGTAGCACCGTGGCCACAGTCAGGCGCATTATTTATCGAGCAGGAATCTCGCCATGATTGGGCGCGGATTGTCGAACAATGTTGGAGCGTTGGCTATTAAGGGTTTTGGTCATGCGATCCGTAAAAACCATTGCGACATTGGCGTCGGCAGCCGCGATCGTTGGTTCAATATTTGCAGTTAGCTGGGTCAGCCTTGCGCTGCTCGGCTTTTGAGTGTGGACTGAACCATCGCGTTTTTCGAGCGAAAGGGTGCCCCGCACCCGGATAGCGGGGCGGACATGGGTTCGTGTAAGGAAAACACGCGCCAAATCAGGAATTTGGAACCCGTTTCAATTTCATTGAAACGAACGGGCGCCGGTTTCAGATCGACTTGTACGTTATTGATTGCAACGCTGGTAAGTGATCACGATGATTGCGAAATGCATTTTATTCCTGTCTGCCGCGCTGATGCTCGCGAATTGCTGCGCATTGGGAAACGGCTGTGCCCCGACATCCGCAGTTCCGGCCGCATGGGACGGACTGGGCTCCGCTCCGGCGGACGACACGCAGGCGGTTGAGGCTCCGCCGCCCAGAAAACAGGCACGGGCGAAGCGCGAGATCATTCTCGGTCCGCTCGACGGCACGGCGACCGATCAAACCAGCAGGTCCCGCTCGAAGGACCCATGGGAGAAAGAGCAGGCGGCCGATCAGGACGATGAGGCCAGGCTCAAGCGTACGCTCAAGATTTGCAGCGCTTGCTAGCCGGCGAAACCGCCCGCGATGACGCGACCCAAAACCGGCTGAGGCTTCTGATCTTGAACGGCGACCTGCTGCGGCCGTGGCCTAAAGGCGACCAGCGCATACCCCGGTGTGGGTCATCGGGTTCCGAACCTCTGCCGCGGGCAGCGGGGCATTTTCGGCCTTCCCGGCCCGCTCCGCAGGATGCAGACAGCCTCCAAAGGCAGGTCCAGAGCCATTTCAGGCAGTTAGCCTGCGATTCTTCGGCCGCCGGCGCAAGCGGATGCTTTTCGTCTCCCGCTTATGACCATCTTGAATGAACCAAAATGCTTTCGGGGACTTGTCTCGTATTCAGGTTGAGTTGCAACGAACGGACCAACCGCGATGAGCCAGGATCCCAACGGCATTCAAATCGATCGGATGCATACCGGCGCAATCTGCAATGAGATCGGCGAAAGATTGCGTGCCACGCTGCGGAGAAATCCGAACCGATTGTCGCTGCATATTCTCAGCCTGACGGAACGATTTGACAGCGTTGAACGCGGCAACACCGCCTTCAAGGCTTCGATTGCGATGGACGAGAAATGAAAGACTTTTCGAACGCATCCTTTCCGCCTGAAACGTTGGACGTCATGAAAGCCGCCCTGGACGCGGCGATTGCCTCGCTGCCGGACCCGGTCAGCTCCGCACATGTGCAATCCCTGGCTGAAACCATTCTTCGCACGGCCAAGGATGGCGAGATAGATCCAGTCACGCTGCAACGAATGGCGCTGCTGGAACTTCAGATCTCGCCCCGTCGTTGACCGAGGCGGTACTCTGAAATTGCGCAACCAGGCGGACGCCAGGCACCGCATTCGCGAATGCACGTCATGACATCATTGTGCCCCTGCCCTAGACGTGCCGGCCGGCGGCATATCCCGACGACCACGCCCATTGAAAGTTGAAGCCGCCGAGCCAGCCGGTGACGTCGACGACTTCGCCGATGAAATAGAGCCCGGGGACCGACCTCGCCTCGAAGGTCTTCGAGGAAAGCTCCGACGTATCGACGCCGCCGAGCGTGACTTCCGCCGTGCGATAGCCCTCGGTCCCGTTCGGCCGGACGCGCCACTGCTTCACCGCGGCGGTCACCTTCGCAAGCCACGCGTCGGAGAAATCCGCGATCCGTTCCGGACCGCCGACCGTATCGGCAATGGCGCGCGCGAGTCGCTTCGGAACGAACCCGGCAAGCGCGGTCGCCATCTCCTGCTTCGGATGCGTGCCGCGCAATTTCCTGAGTTCGGCCGCAAGGTCGATCCCGGGCGCCATATCGACGACGATGTCCTGGCCTTCGCGCCAATAGGACGATATCTGCAAAATCGCCGGACCGCTCAGGCCACGATGGGTGAACAATAGCGCCTCGTCGAAGCTGGTCTTGCCGCAGCTCACGACTGCCTCGACCGAAACACCGGCGAGATCGCCAAATTGCGCGAGCAGCGCGGCGTCGAAGGTCAGAGGCACCAGCGCCGCCCGGGGCGGCACGATTTTCAGGCCGAATTGCTCGGCGATTTTGTAGCCAAACCCGCTCGATCCCATTTTTGGAATCGAAGGCCCGCCGGTGGCGACCACCAGCGAGCGGCAGCGAAACTCGCTCTGGTCTGACACGACGACAAAGCCGTCCTCGCCTTTGGAGACCGCGGAGACGCGGACCCCCGGGCGCAGCTCTGCACCGGCCTTGCGGCATTCCTCCAGCAGCATGTCGACGATCTGGCGCGACGAGCCGTCGCAGAACAATTGGCCGCGCGTCTTCTCGTGCCAGGCAATGCCGTATTGTTCGACCAGCGCGATGAAGTCGCGCTGGGTAAAGCCGCTCAGCGCCGAGGTGCAGAACCGCGGATTGTTCGAGAGAAAGTTCGCAGGACTGGTGTGCAAATTGGTGAAGTTGCAGCGCCCGCCGCCGGAGATACGGATTTTCTCGGCTGGATGGCGCGATTGTTCGAGCAGCAGCACCGAGCGGCCGCGCTGCCCAGCAACGCGTGCGCACATCAAGCCGGCGGCGCCAGCGCCGATGATGATGACGTCATGGAAGTCGGCTTGCGGATGGCTGGCCTTCGTCATTCGACCAGCAGCACGTCCACCGCCACCGCGAGCTTCTGCTTGCGCGATCCGACGATGATGCCATCGACCGGTGAGACATCGGAGAAATCGCGCCCGACGGCGAGGATGATGTGATCGTTCTCGACCAAGAGGTCATTCGTCGGGTCGAAGCCGACCCAGCCGAGCCCCTCGCCGCACCACAGCGAAACCCAGGCATGGGTCGCGTCCGCGCCCTGCAGCCGCGGCTTGCCCGGCGGCGGGATCGTGCGCAGATAGCCGGAGACATAGGCCGCCGGCAGTCCGAGCCCGCGCAGCCCTGCGATCATCACATGGGCGAAATCCTGGCACACGCCGTGGCGTTTCTCGAACACTTCCTTGAGCGGCGTCGAGATCACGGTTGCCTTCGGATCGTATTTGAATTCGGTGCGGATCCGGTGCATCAGGTCGA
>JBAUUA010001028.1:0-3705 GCA_049582465.1 Bradyrhizobium sp.
CTTGACCAGCACCGCGCCGATCACGCCGGCCTGCAGCAACAGCGCGAGCGCACCCAAACTCGCCGACCAGGCCAGCGTCCGCGGCGAGAGTTTCGCGAAAAAACCCGAAAAGCGCGCGGAAAAATTAAACGAAGCCGACGGCTGGCGCGCCGGCTCCGCGTCTATGGCCGCAAACAGCTTCTGCATGGCGCGCGCCGAGGGCGCGCCGAGGCTTTCATTGAGATGGATGGTTTCGGCGTACTCTTCCCGGATCACGGCGTATTGCCGGGCCAGCGCGGGATCGCGGGCCAGCGCTTCCTCGACGCGGCGGGCATCGCGCGCGTTCAGCGTGCCGGCGGCGTGAAATGGCAACAGCATTTCTATTTCACTGGGCTCTTGATCCAGCATCTTCTTGCTCGCTGCCATCATGGCCAACCTCGCTCCACGCCGGCTGCCTTGAGCAGGTCGGCCAGTTTCTTGCGCGCATAGAACAGGCGCGTCTTCACGGTATTCTCCGGAATGCCGACGATTTCAGCCACTTCTTCCACGGATTTCTCGTGGTAGTAGACGAGATCGACGATCTCCCGGTGGTCCGGCGACAGTGCGGTCAGGCACTTGCGCAACGCTTCACTGGTATCCTTCTTCTGCACCGCCACTTCCGGATCGTCGGACGCATCCTCGATCGCATTGGCGGCCTCATCGTCCAGTTCGACATCCTTCCTGCGCCGCAGCGCGGACAGGGCCTTGAATCGCGTAATCGCCAGAAGCCAGGTGGAGACGGCGGATCGGCCTTCGAACTTGCCAGCCTGGCGCCACACATCGAGGAACACCTCGCTGATGAGGTCTTCCGCAACCTGTTCGTTCCGCACGAGACGAAGCCCGAAACGGAACACCCTGACATGGTGCCGTCCGTACAGCACCTGCATGGCGAGGCGGTCGCCTTGAGCGATCCGAGCGATCAGGACGTCGTCCGAGGCCGCCTGTGTCGCGCTCAATGGCCGTCTCGCAAGGTTGGTCGGGTTGGGTTGGCGGGTGGTTCGATGGGAAAGGCAAGATTCTTCAAATTATCGCAATGCCAGGGTTGCATCTGTGACATAGCCCACAGAACCCGATTTTCCGGCAACGATCGGGTCTGCCGCCAGCAATCATCCAAAAATAGCGGTATCATAATACAGAAACGCTCTCTTCGCGCCCGGCCCCGTCCATAGACGACCTTACCAAGGCTTCGCCGACAAAACAGCTCCGATGGAACCGGCGCGCGATGGCCGCCGCCCGCCGCCTTGGGACAGATCGCGCCAGCTTACCTCGATCCGGGTAATTTCCATGGCCAAACAACGGTAAAAGCACACCTTTTTCGGCCGGGCGCGGGTTCCAAAAGATACCAAACCTAAAGGCTTTCCCACGTAGATTTTTCGACCTGAGTTCCATTAACGGCGAGATCATGGGCACCGCAGCGTCCCCTTTTCTGCACCCGATTGCGGCTGAACTGGAAGACGTAGGTCCCAAGCCGACGGCGAAGGTGCTGGCGCGCCGCGCCAGACAGCGCCGTCAGATCCAGGCCATGGTCGCGGTCAGCTACCTCATCGACGCCCTGGTCCTCTCGATCTACGCCCACGCCGGCGACATACCTGCGACCATCGGCCCTGCCTTCGCCGCTTGCGGGTTCGTCTCCATCGCCGTCTATCTGGTGCTTTCGGAAACGGGATTCACCGAGCGCTTTCACGATCACTATTTCGTCGCGCCGCAATTGATCGTCAGCGTGGCGATCCTGCTGACCTTCACCTACATTGCGCCCGAAGTCGGCGTGTTGTTTCTCTGCACGCTGTTCGTGGTGTTCAACTTCGGCTCGCTGCGCTCGCCGCCGCGGCAGACGGCCATGGTGTGGACGGTGACCGCGCTCGGCATCGCCGCGCTGTTTCTCCTGACCGACAAGCCGATCTCGATGCCGCACGACACCTATCTGGAGCGCTTCGCGACCATGTCGGTGTTCGTCCTGACGATCGGGCGCTGCATGTTTCTCGGCATGTTCTCGTCTTCGATGCGCCGGTCGCTCTACACCAACGGTCTCAAGCTCCGCGAAGCCTACAAGCGCATCGAAGAACTCGCCGAACTCGACGAGCTGACCGGTTCCTTCAACCGCCGCTGCATCATGCGGATGCTGGATGACGAGATCACGCGTGCCCATCGCATCAACACGCCCTGCTCGATCGCGCTGATCGATCTCGACTGGTTCAAGCGGATCAACGACGCTTACGGCCACCCCACCGGCGACGAGGTACTCAGGACCTTCGCGATCACCGTATTCGCCAATATCCGCAGCATCGACCGGTTCGGCCGCTACGGCGGCGAGGAATTCCTGCTGGTGCTTCCCGACACGCCGAATGACGGCGCCGCGCGCATCCTGGACCGGCTGCGGGCGATCATCGCCGATCTCGACTGGAGCGCGTTCTCGCCCGGCATGCGGGTGACGATCTCAGCCGGCGTCGCGACGCTGGCACCGGACGAGAGCGCCGACACATTTCTCGCGCGCGCCGACGGCGCGCTCTACGCCGCCAAGGCACGGGGACGCAACCGCATCGCCAGCGCCTTGTCCTAGTCACCAATGTTACCGGCGCCGGAGAAACCGTCGTCGCTTTATACGTATACTCCAGGATAGAGTCATGGGTTCGAAATCTGCCGCTAATTCCGAAAGTCTGCTCGACGAATTGCAGGCCACGCTCGCCCACGGCACGGTGGCGCGCCGGGTCGAGACGCTCCGCCGCGTGACCGACCTGTTCATCAACGGCGCGGTGGATTTTTCCAATGAACAGATTTCGCTGTTCGACGACGTCTTCCAGTGCCTGACGGAGCACATCGAAACTTCCGCCAGGGTCCTGCTCTCCAACCGGCTGGCGCCGATAGACACCGCGCCGCCGCGCACCATTCGCGCGCTGGCGTTCGACGACCTGATCGAGGTCGCGGCTCCGGTGCTGTCGCGGTCGGAACGGCTCGACGACGAAACGCTGATCGAGACCGCGCGCAACAAGAGCCAGGCGCATCTGATGGCGATCTCGGTGCGCAGGGTACTGAGCGGCGCGGTCACCGACGTATTGGTGCTGCGCGGCAACGACGAGGTGATCCAGAGCACCGTCAACAATCCCGGGGCGAAATTTTCCGAGAGCGGCTTCACCCGGCTGGTCGATCGCGCCGAGGGAGACGACAATCTCGCGACCTGCCTCGCCATGCGTCCGACGGTTCCGCGGCACCTCTACCTGAAACTGCTCGCGAAGGCTTCCGCGACCGTGCGGGAGCGGCTCGAGGCGGCCAACCCGCAGCAGGCGGGAGACGTGCCGATTGCGGTGCGGGAAGCGACACGGCGCGCGCGCACCGCGCCCTCGGCCGTCAGCCAGGAAACGGCGATTGCCCATTCGCTCGTCAAGTCGCTCTACGAGGACGGCAGGCTCGACGAGCATCAGGTGGCGACGTTCGCGGAGGCCGGCAAGTTCGACGAAGCCAACGCCTCGATCGCGGCGCTCGCCAACGTCCC
The DNA here is from genome assembly GCA_049582465.1 of Bradyrhizobium sp. Taxonomy (GTDB): domain Bacteria; phylum Pseudomonadota; class Alphaproteobacteria; order Rhizobiales; family Xanthobacteraceae; genus Bradyrhizobium. The sequence continues at coordinate 3,506 of JBAUUA010001028.1, forward strand.
GGTATCGATCGCCGAGAACATGATGATCGAAACCCGCGCCGAAGGCGTCATGATCCTGGCCAAGGTCTCGGGGATGTCGTGGGCCACGGTCAAGGCGATCATCAGCATGCGCGATAAACTCGCGGTCGGGGAGCCGACCCATCTTGCGGCATGCAAGGCCACCTATGAAAGGCTGCGGCCCTCCACCGCGCAGGAGGTGC
>JBAUUA010001029.1:0-1574 GCA_049582465.1 Bradyrhizobium sp.
CCTGCAAGGAAGAGGGGCTCGACGTCCAGTATCTGATGCTGCGCGCGATGTTCCTGCCCGGCAAGGTCACGCCGGAACAGCAGGCGTTCTATGTCGATCTGTTCCAGAAGGTGACGCAAACCGCCGAATACAAGGACTACATGGAAAAACAGGCGCTGAAGCCGATCTTCCTCACCGGCAAGGACATGCTGCAATTCCTCGAAGAGGATGACGCGCTCAACACCTCGCTGATGAGCAAGGCGGGGTTTGTCGCGAAATAGATGATGCGCTACCGTCGTGCGCCCGCTGCCGGACCTCGTCCTTGGCGAGACCCGATGGCGGGCGATGACGGCTGGACGCTGCTCGACGAATCATCGCACACAACGAAACATCCCGATGTCCGATATCGATATTGAAATTGTCGTCGACGACCCGACCGCGCCGGAAGAAGACTCGCCTGCCGTAACCGATGTCCGTGTCGTCGACGTCACGGTTTCGCTGTTGCTGATAGCGCTCGCCGGACTGCTTGGTTACGACAACTGGCGCACCGGCATCGCCTGGGACTCCACCGGCCCGCAGGCCGGCTATTTTCCGTTTTATCTGTCGATCATTCTCGCCGGCGCCAGCCTTTACGGCCTGATCGCCGCATGGCTGTCGCGCAAGGAAGCGGCGGAAACCTTCGTCACCCGCGCGCAAGCGCGCCGCGTCATGGCGGTGTTCGTCCCGACGCTGCTGTTCTGCCTGGTCACGCAGTTTCTCGGGCTCTATGTCGCGAGCTTTCTGTTGATTGCGGGTTTCATGCGTATGGTCGGACGCATCGCCTGGTGGAAATCGCTGCTCACCGCCTTCGTATTCACCGCCGCGATGTTCGTGACCTTCGATATCGCGTTCGACGTCATCATGCCGAAGGGGCCGCTGGAAGCGGCCTTCGGCTACTAGCGCATCATCGCGGGCGATGGCGCGCAAACCGGGATAATCTTCCATGGAAGCCTTCGGACTGTTGCTGCACGGCTTCGTCGTCCTGATGACGTGGAAAACGCTCACGTTGATGTTGGTCGGTCTCGTGCTCGGCATTTTCGTCGGCGTGCTGCCGGGGCTTGGCGGCCCGAACGGCGTGGCGATCCTGCTGCCTTTGACCTTCACCATGGACCCCACCTCCGCCATCGTGATGCTATCGAGCATCTACTGGGGGGCGCTATTCGGCGGCGCCATCACCTCGATCCTGTTCAATATCCCCGGCGAAGCGTGGTCGGTCGCAACCACCTTCGACGGCTATCCGATGGCGCAGCAGGGCAGGGCGGCCGAGGCGCTGACCGCCGCGTTCACCTCGTCGTTCATCGGCTCGCTGGTCGCGGTGCTGCTGATCACCTTCCTGGCGCCGCTGATCTCCTCGTTCGCGCTCAAATTCGGGCCGCCGGAATTCTTCTCGGTCTATCTGCTGACCTTCTGCTCTTTCGTCGGCCTGGGCCGCGAGGAGAAGCACAAGACCCTGATCTCGATGTCGCTCGGGCTGCTGCTCGCCGGCGTCGGCATGGATACGGTCTCGGGCCAGCTACGCATGACGTTCGGCTCCAGCGAGCTCCTGCGCGGCATCA
>JBAUUA010001030.1:0-3319 GCA_049582465.1 Bradyrhizobium sp.
CGCCAGGGACCAATGGCTGCTAGCGGTGAAGTGGACTATGTCGTGCGCGGCAAGATGATCGGCGGTTTCGCGCTGGTCGCCTATCCGGCCGAATACGGCAACTCCGGTGTGATGAGTTTTGTTGTCAATTACGCCGGCACCATCTTCCAAAAAGACCTTGGGGAACGGACAGCAAGACTCGCCGAGCGCATGACATCGTTCAACCCTGATCAAACCTGGAAGAAGGTGGACGTCACCAAATAAGGCCACTCTCTCCGGATCCGGTTATCGGAGGGCCCAATTGACAACTCGACAACCTCAGGAGGAGATCAAGATGACAAGAAACCTAGCTCGGTTCTTTAGAACGCTATTGAGTGCAGCGCTGTTGGGGCTGGTGGGAGCGGCAAGCCTTTCGACGGCATCGAAAGCCGAAACCGGATCCGTTCGCGTCGTGTTCACCAAGGCGGGATTTATTGTAGGTGTCGGCGGAGGTCGCGGCGTCCTGACATTCCGTGGCCGCCATTATCCGTTCTCGGTATCGGGCATGAGCGTGGGCTTCACTATCGGGGGTTCGAGTACTCAGTTTGTCGGGCACGCTTTGAATATGCACACTCCGGGCGACCTCGCCGGCAGCTATGCCGCCATCGGCGCCGGTGGCGCGCTTGCTGCCGGCGCCGGCGGAGTGCAGTTGCAAAATGAAAAGGGGGTGATTCTCCAATTGGCGGGCGGCAAGGTCGGTCTGGAAGTATCGGCCAGCGTGGGCGGTATCACGATCACCATGCAATGATTCAAGTATCACGCGGCTTGGTATCGCAACGCCGATCCTCGCGTCCGCAAGGATCGGCGTCGCAAATCGCCGTCCCTAAAAGTCCGGTCGAGGATAGTAAGATCCGCCGCCGTAATATGGATTACTCGGCGCGGCATCGGTCGCGTAGGTGCCGGCGCCATAGTGCGGGAACCAGCTACCAATGCGATGACACTGGCCGACACCGGCCATCAGCTGGCCGCCATTCATCGCGGGCCCGTCCGCGCCAACAGCATCGCCCGCGGGTGTTGTGCAGGCGCCCGGGCACGCTGCGCCGCAAGGCTGGCGCTTGGTGTTGCCAGCGGCAGGATCGCTGCAAGCGCGACCGCCGCACTCAGAGTTCTCAGATTTTTCATGGTTGCTCCATTTCTTCGCTTTGAAACCACCCCGCCATCGGTCAGCGACAGCGGCCGTGCACAATGCTGATGTAGGCGTGCAATCCGTCGGCACCCATTAAATTGTGTTTTAAGGAGTGGCCTGTTTTGAAAAAGGCGAATGAGCTAGTTGCTCAAAGTCGTCCAAAAGAACGGTCGCCGAAGCGCACAAGGTAATTTCGGCCAGTTTTTGGCGGGCGTCTCAAGCGATCGTCAGATATCGCTCCAACAACATCAAGGAATTGTGCTTGGTTCTGTTCGAGTTGCCTCGACCAAAAACAACCCTGAATAAAAAAACGGATGCTCCCGGGAACACCGGAGAGCATCCGAAAGGTTAAAGCGGCTGAATCCGGGGAAGGGAACATCCGCATGCCCGGACAGAAGACTGATTCCGGACCGGCGTCTTTGAGCTGGATCAATCGCGAACGCGATGCATTGGCGGCGCGACGGCGGGTGGCGGCTCTGGCGGTCAGGCCTGCCGCCGCAGAGTTGCTATTTTGAAATGCTGCTTGGCGTAGGCGACGATCTCGCGGTCGCTGGGATGGTCGGCAGCCTCCACCGCAACGATGCGCTCGCCGATCTTCGGGTGCTGCTCGCGGAGATATTTGGCAAGCTCGGTCTTGGCATTGGCCGGGCCGATGATCAGGATTTCGCCGGCGTCGCTGATCGCGTTCATCACCTGCGCGAAAAACTCCTTGTCGAACCCGACATGGCCGCTGCCGATCGAATTGGCCTTGTGATGAAGGTGCCGGGTAGGCAGATGCGGATGCAGGGTAACCTCGTCGTCGCCGCTCAGGCCGATGTGGAAAACCTTGGCCTGCGTATGGTCGATCCAGACGATGGCATGGAAATGGGTCGGCATTTCGGTATCCCCTCGGGCAACGGTCGATGGCTGGGTGTGGCTGCGCCTCGACATGGCGCAGCCCCTTGCTACCGCAAAGAGATATGGGCCGATTGACTTGGGTCAACCATGCGGGTCAAGGCACGTCTGCGCCGTATCGAGCCAGCCGGCTCGGTCCGGCCGCTAACCGGAGGCTTCCGGCTTGCCGCCGCGGCCGAGCGCGAACTGACCGACCGGGCCCTCGATGTGGAATTCGACCCCGGTCATCTTCTCGAACAGATCGATATTATTGGTGCCGATCGCGCATCCGCCGAGCCCCATATCGGTTGCCATCAAGTAGAGCGTCTGCAGCAAGACACCGACATCTTTCAGGATCAGCGAATAGGCGACCGAGCTGTATTTCCATGAAACCCGGCCAAAGCGCGCGGCGATGGTGATCAGGATCTGCGGCGCGGCAGGCGCGCCCATCGCGAATTCAGCGCCCGCCAGCAGCGCGTCGAGTTCCGCCGCACGCACGTCGATCGGCACCAGTGCATGCCGGTCGGCGTCGTAATGGTAGAAGCCCCGCGCAAGCCCATCGCAATTGGCAACCGCCAGATAGAGCTCGAGCTCGTAGGCGCCGCCTCCGGCTGGATACGGCCTTGCCGCGTATTCGACCATCGGACCGCCGTCACCGAGGTCGGCCTGGTCCTTCCATTTCGCGCGGATCCGGGCGGTGCAGTCGAGAAACTGCGCCAGCTCGGCGAGCGTGATCGGCTGGCGCTCGTCGAAATCGCGCGTCGAATGACGCTCATGCAAGAGCCTCGCGAACGGCGAGGGTGTCTTGGGCGGCGCGTCCGAAAGCTGGCGTAGATCGATCTTCTTTCCCGGCCAGCGCGGCCGAACGGCCGGTGGCGGCGGGATCAGGCCGGCATATGGATAAAGTCCACCGAGCGGATTGGCTTGTCGGCCTTCCGTAGAGTGGGTGTGGAACAGAAGATCGTGAAAATCCCAGAGCACCAGATTTTCGTCGCCCTCGGCCGGCCGGAGGCCTTCGCCGCTGCTGGCGTCGATCCTGAACAGGATCTGGCAATCCACCAGCAGCGCGAGAAGATCCGGGCCGGGAAAGCCGTCCTGCCGCCGCAACCGGCTGATCTTTTGCGGGGTGGCGAGCGTGGCGAGGGCGGCTGCGATCTTCGGGTCGCCGATCCTGAACAACGCTCCGGCGCGCGGCGATTCCAGCACCATCTCATTGCCGCGGCGGCGCAGATACGCAAACCGCGACAGCACGATCGGTTCGGCCGCGCCGAGTTTTGTCGTTCGCGGCCAATAATCGGGAAC
>JBAUUA010001031.1:0-3005 GCA_049582465.1 Bradyrhizobium sp.
ATGTTTTTCAACTATCTCGACCGCATCAATATCGGATTTGCGGGCCTGCGCATGAACCACGATCTGGGCTTCGGCCCGGCCATTTTCGGGTTTGGCGCCAGCATCTTCTTCCTCGGCTACATGGTGCTCGAAATTCCCAGCAATCTCATGCTGCACTGGGTCGGTGCGCGCGTCTGGCTGGCGCGGATCCTGATCACCTGGGGCGCGGTGGCAACCGCGATGGCATTCGTGTCGGGCGATTGGAGTTTTTACGTGCTGCGCTTCGGTCTCGGCGTCGCGGAGGCCGGCTTCATGCCCGGCGTCGTTCTCTATCTGACCTACTGGTTCCCGGCACGTTATCGTGCCCGCGCCGTCGCAGGCTACATCATCGCCGGCGGCGTCTCGGCGGTTCTCGGCGGACCGATCTCGACGGCCATCATGACCTACTCGGATGGATTGGCCGGCTTGCACGGCTGGCAGTGGATGTTCATCGCGGAAGGACTTCCGACCATCCTGCTTGGGGTTTTCACGCTGTATTACCTCACCGATCGTCCCGCCAACGCCAGCTGGCTCAGCCAGGCGCAGCGCGACTGGCTGCAAGCGGAGCTTAGGGCCGAGACCGCCGAGATCGAACGCCATGGGCAAGTCAGGCTGATCGATTCCTTCAGGGACGTACGGGTGTGGCTGCTCGCGACACTGTTCGGTTGCGCGCTGGTCGGCATCTACGGCATGTTCATGTGGCTGCCGCAGATCATCAAGAGCATGGGAGCGCTGAGCGACATCCAGGTTGGATTCCTGTCCGCCGTGCCGCCGCTGCTCGGCATCGTCGGCACCATCCTGATCAGCCGCAGCTCCGACCGCACCGGCGATCGCAAGATGCATCTCGCCGCGGTCTATGTGCTCGGCGCCGCCGGCATGCTGGCGAGCGCCTACGCGCCCAATCCGGTCTGGGCCTATGTCTTTCTGTGCATCGCCGGGCTCGGGCTCAATTCCGGCAACACGCTGTTCTGGAGCCTGAACGCGTCATTCATGACCGGAATCGCGGCCGCCGCTTCGATCGCGACCGTGAACACCATCGCCCAGTTCGGCGGCTTGATCGGCCCCTGGCTGATCGGGCTGGTCAAGGAGTCGACCGGAAGCTTCTCGCTCGCGCTGGTGATGATCTCCGGCTTCCTGCTGCTCGCCGCCGTCATCGCCGCCACCATGCGCGTCACGCCGAAGCCGAAATCGGAGCCTGACGGCGTTTCGCTTCCGGTCACGTGACCGCCGAAGTCCGCGACCGCTCGTCCACTTTGCAAATGAGGAAGTAAGATGATCATCGACTGCCACGGCCACTATACGACCGAACCGGGCAAGCTCCATGCGTTCAGGGATCGCCAGCTGTCGGCGCTCGCGGACCCGGCGCGGCGGCCGACCACGACGGACATCGGCATCACCGACGATGAAATCCGTCAGAGCCTGGAGGGCGCGCAGCTCAGGATCCAGCGGGAACGCGGCACGGACGTGACGATCTTCTCGCCGCGGGCGGCGGGCATGGCACACCATGTCGGCACCCCCGCGACGAGCCGGGAATGGACTCGCATCTGCAACGACCTGATTCACCGGGTCTGCACGCTATACCCGCGTAATTTCGTAGGCGTATGCCAGCTTCCGCAGAGCCCGGGCGTGCCGCCGGCAAATTGCATCGAAGAGCTCGAGCGCTGCGTCAACGAACTCGGCTTCATCGGCTGCAATCTCAACCCGGATCCATCAGGCGGGTATTGGACCGATCCTCCGCTCACCGATCGCTGGTGGTATCCGTTTTACGAGAAGATGGTCGAGCTCGACGTGCCCGCCATGGTTCATGTCAGCTCGTCCTGCAACCCCAACTTTCACGCCACCGGCGCCCACTACATCAACGGCGATACCTCGGCGTTCATGCAGTTTTTGACCTCCAGCCTGTTCAAGGATTTCCCGACCCTCAAATTCATCATCCCGCACGGCGGCGGCGCGGTGCCCTACCATTGGGGGCGCTATCGGGGCCTCGCCCAGGACATGAAGCTGCCGCCGCTCTCGGAACATCTGCTCGGCAATGTCTTCTTCGACACCTGCGTCTATCATCAGCCGGGCATCGAACTGCTGACCAAGGTTATCCCGATCGACAACATCCTGTTTGCGTCGGAGATGGTGGGAGCGGTGCGCGGCATCGATCCGGAAACCAACCATCATTATGATGACACGCGGCGTTACGTCGATCAGGTCGCGGCGCTCAGCCCGGAGAATCGCGCGAAGATTTTCGAGGACAATGCGCGCAAGGTCTATGGACGTCTCAACGCCTATCTCGATCGCCGAAGCAGGCTCTGAGCTCCGCAAATTTTCGCTTTCGCCAAACGCCGGTCGCCTCGCCAAGACCGGCGCCTGAACCGGCTCGGCCGGGCGCCGGATGGTGCAGCGCAATGCTGTCCTTCCAAAGTGGCAGGGCTTTTCCGGCGGAATGAATTGAAGCGCGAAAGAAAAGCCCGCATACTCGCCGCAACAACAAACAAAATTCAGGTGAGGATCGGATGTTTCCCATTCGGAGGCGCAACTTCATTCTCGGCAGTTCGGCGTTTCTCGTGCTCGGCGCCAATCGAAAGGCGCGAGCCCAATCCGCCCCGGCCATGACGCCGCACGAGAAGGAACTCTACGAGGCCGCGAAGAAGGAAGGCGGCGAGCTGACCTGGTACACCGCCCAGTCCGACGACATCACCGCGCAGGCGCTCGGCCGCAGTTTCGAATCCCTCTATCCCGGCCTCAAGGTCAACGTGCTGCGCACCACCGCCCAGGTGGCCTATCAGCGCGTCACCCAGGAAATCAAGGCCAGCGCCATTCAGTGCGACGTCTTCAGTTCGACCGACCTCGGCCACGCGGTCGCGTTGAAAGCGGGCGGTGCGTTCGAAAAATACATTCCGGATAACTCGCGCAAGGTGCTCGACGTCTACAAGAACTACGATCCGGATGGCTATTATTTCGTCACCTCGGCCGGCATGATCGGGATCGGCTACAAT
>JBAUUA010001032.1:0-1593 GCA_049582465.1 Bradyrhizobium sp.
CCGATGTCGTGGAGGCCGCCGGGCATGCCCTCGTTGCGGCGCTCAACCAGTACAACGCGAAGCGGCGGGCGCAGGGCTGAGTCCAGCGAGATAACGGCGGTCCGGTGACCGCGAGCGCCGCCGCGCCTTGGGTTCCGGCGCCCCGCTGCGGTGGATGACTCCCCCCGGTACTGTGCTCGGTCGGGACCGCGCTCACAGTCAGTGACTGCGATAGCAACCTGCCCGTCCTGGATCGAATCCGTATTCGTGATGGTGGTGGCACGGTAGCGCCGATGAGTGCGCCGCGTATTGCCCGTTCTGCGCTGGGCTGGACCTCCGGATCCCAGGACTCCCGGCCTGGGGATGACGATCATGCCGTGACCTGGTGGGCCTGGGCCTCCGGGTGATCGATTCCGGGTCGGCGGGAGGAGCGCGCTGGCGGGCAGCTATTCGGCGGCGGGTTCCTGGCACGGCCGGTGTTCTGCCCGCGCGGCAAGCGCGGCGATCTGCCTGGCGAACTCTGGCCACAGTGGCCGGGGCAGGTCGTGGCCCATGCCGGAGAAGCCCGCGAAGCGGGAGTTGGGGATCGCTTTGGCGATCGCCAGGCCGCCGCTGGGCGCGACGAGCGGGTCATCGAGGCCGTGGATGACGAGCGTCGGCACGGTGATGCGGCGCAGCGCCGCGGTGCGGTTGGACTGGGTGAGCGTCGCCGCGAGCTGGCGGCGGTGGCCAGCGGGCTCGTATCCGCGGTCCCAGCTGCGTCCGGCGAGGTCACGCAGGTATTCCTCGTCGAACGCGAACCCGCGCGAGCCGATGAGCCGGAACGTGTCGAGGACTGCGGACACGGCGCCGGCCCGGTCGGTGACCGGGCGAGGCCGCAGCAGCCGGGCGTAAACCCGGGGCTTGGCCTGCCCGACGCGGCGAGATCCGGTGGAGGTCATGATCAGCGTGAGCGTGCGCACCCGGTCGGCGTGCTCCAGCGCGACGGTCTGCGCGATGAATCCGCCCATCGACGCCCCGACCAGGTGGACGCTCCCCAGCCGCAGGCCGTCGATCATCCCGGCCACATCGCCGGCCATGTCGCTGATCGAGTAGGGCGGCGGCCTGCGCCGCAGCACGATATCGGCCAGGCGCGGCGGCGGGACGTCGCGCAGGTGCGTCGATCCGCCCACATCCCGGTTGTCGAACCGGATGACGAAGAATCCATCCTGCGCCAGGGCGGCGCAGAATTCGTCCGGCCAGGCGATCATCTGCGTCGCCAGGCCCATGATCAGCACGACCGGCTCGGCGCTGGGGTCACCGAACGTCTCGTACGCCAGCTCAACGCCGTTAGCGGCGACCCGGCCCGGCCTGGCGGCAGCGGCGTCGTCCATGGGCGCAGTCTGGCACGCAAATATGCCGTTGCGCTCCTGGCAGTTCGGCAAGCGCGGGGAGGTGTTCTTCGACCGGATCTACCGGGACAACGGCACCATGCACCGGCTGACCAAACCCGGTCGACCACGACCGGCAAGATTGCGCGTTTCATGGCCGCCCGCGCTGGGAACTGCTCGATGGCGCCGTTCCATTCGGCGATCTGACAATCGCACGGTCCGCCGTCGATGCATGGGACAGCGA
>JBAUUA010001033.1:0-1806 GCA_049582465.1 Bradyrhizobium sp.
ACGAATCCTTACACAATTATACATAAGTTTATCCTGCGGTTCGGAGATTTCAGTTGGTCCGGATCGATGGTTTTGAAGCCGACGTTCATTTTCCGTTCTGATTTTGAAATTATGGAGCTTGAATGCAGATGATCTGTCTGCGGAATGTACCCTTTGTAGACACAGACTCGCTCGGGGCAGCTGAAGGACGAGAAGCCCTGTTTCGCGATGATCACGGCTTTGTTCTTTATCTTTCCACGGATCTTTCAATTCCTTCGGGCGAAGAAAGAATCGTGCGGCTGGGAGCACGTGAGGCGCTGATTTGGCTTAATGAGGCTCCGCAAGAACAAGGATCATTCTGGATTTAGTGGGCATTTTTCGCGATGGCGAATTGGCTCGACCGCAATTGGATCGCTTCAATGACCTCGGACCTGATCGCTTCTTTTGGTCAACCTCTGCCTAGCTGTCCAAATTGCAAATCGAGAATGGTGATGTCTTGTCGCGAAGCATATCCGTTAGAACCGCTCGTTTTCACGTTCGAATGCCGTAGCTGCCGTTTCGTGATGCAGCGGTTAAAGGAAAGATTGCTAAGCGACCAACTACTTTAAGAGCTTGGGTCATCGCCTGCCGCGACGCAGTCCTCAGGTTTCGCGCGAGATGACGTGAGTAGCGCCCGACATAGTTTCGATTTCTTGGAAGATCGGATCGTAGTACGGTGGCCTACGGCGCAAGAAAGAGTGGACGCGTTAGGTTCGAGCGCGGCTTCCCGGTTTGGATCATGGGAATAGATGGAACCTGGCGCCGCGACGGCGTCATACTCTACGTCTCACAGACGGGCGCACGGTTGCGTATCGAAGGCTCTCTGGAAGGCCTAAACCTCAAGGAGTTCTTCTTGCTTCGATCGTCGACAGGTCTCGTCTATCGCCGTTGCGAATTAGTACGCGTTGCCGGTGATGAGATCGGTATCGCGTTTCCGGAGCAAAGCAGGTACGCCAAGAGGAAACATTCAAAGAAGCGGTCTGCGGAGCAGGTCGAATGAAAAGCCATTTCAGCTTTCAGGCGGATCAAGCTCGAGCTGAAGGCGAAGAAATGAAGGCTCTAAGCCATCGCTGACTGACAGTAGTCTTAGAGCAGTTCTGGAAAGAGATTGAAACGTCTCTGGGGCACGCAATGGACAATATTTCATGGTTTGATCTGAATCCGGGAGAACAGCGCGCAATTGCGCTGTTGGGAGCCGGGATGCCTATCGAACTATGCGACAATGCCGCTCTCGTGACTATAAGACGCGCCGGTCTTGTCAGGGGGGCCTGTTTGACACCTAAAGCAGAAAAATTGCGGAGATCCGCCGTTCTGGAAGCACTGGCGGCCTAGACCGTCGAGGTCCGGTCCGGGTCAATCGCGTCACTTTGGCGGTGAACTGGTTAGGTCTGTTTTGCATCCAATTGCGGACATGGCGCTGCAACGCAACAACTGACGCTAAGTGCCAATGAGAGACATCGCCTGATCACAACACTGCGGCTTGCTCGGCGGGGATCGTAAAACAAGGCTCCATGTGGCTTGCACGCCGTGGCCCAGAGCCGTCCAGCATGAGCCTCCGGCAGGCTCATTCTTATGGGTGTCCATTCGGTTCTCCCCTCGGAATCTGAAGCTTCAGCAACCTCAGCTTCCTCAGTCAGGTCCGAATGGACAACCTCCTGAAAGCTCACAGCAAGGAAAGACCTGCGGCTGCGGCACTGTCCCGGTCGGCTTGCTTTTGTCGAACAATCGCGAGCTGTTGGCTGCACACACCAAAGTCGCTGGTGTCAGCGCGTATTCCGAACTTTTCAC
>JBAUUA010001034.1:0-6300 GCA_049582465.1 Bradyrhizobium sp.
CCCGGTCGGTCTCCGACCGGGTGCGCCTGGGCTCAATCCAGTTTCCGGAACGCTTTGGCTGGCCCGTGCCACGCGAACAGATCGGGATGGAGCAGATGAGCCAGCAGCTCCGTTCCCTCGATGACGCGAGGACCGGGACGCGCGAAATAGGAGTTCGCGTCGACCGCATAGGCGCGGCCGTTGCGCACCGCGGGCAGGTCGGCCCAGCCCGGATAGGCGGATAGCATGCGTGCCTGATCGGCCGCCTTTTCGAGATCAAAGCCGCAGGGCGTGACAATCAATACCTCAGGCTTCCACTGCAGGACGTCTTCCCAGGGAATCCGAACGGAATCGCTGCCCTCACGCCCGAGTTCGTCGATACCGCCGGCAATGCGAACCATTTCCGGAACCCAGTGGCCGCAGCAATAGACCGGATCCATCCATTCCATGCAAAAGACTTTCGGCCTCGACGACGCCCTGCGCGTCGTCGCCTCGACCTTCGCGAGCCGGGCCCGGCCGTCCGCGATCAAGGTTTCCGCCGCCGCCAGACGGCCCGTCGCGCCGCCGAGTTCGCGCAGATTGTCGAATATCTGTTCGAGGGATTTCGGCGTCAGCCACAGGATTTGCGGGTGAGAGGGAAGCACCTTCAGGAGCTGCGAGACTTCGTTTCCCGAGGGCGCGCAGACCTGACAGAGGTCCTGCGTGACAATGAGATCGGGACCGATTTGGCGCATCAACGCCTCGTCCACCCGATAGAGGCTGAGGCCATCGCGCAATCTCTGCGTCACGGCCACGTCTATTTCCGGCTGGCTCATGCTTTCGATCGGAAGCACATTGCGGACAACGATGGGCTTGCTGGCGACCTCCGGTGGATAATCGCATTCATGGGTAACGCCGAGCAGCCGGTCACCCAGACCGAGCGCGCATACCATCTCGGTGGCCGATGGCAGAAACGAAACGATCCGCCGGGTCTCGGCCACGGCGATGTGTCCGGAAGAACCATCAGAGGCGGTTTGAAGCATCTTTATTCCCCATCTGTTGCGTTCGACCGGCAAATCGCAGCATCAGAAAACATCGCGACGACCGCTACACTATAATCCGAAACATACACTGTAGCCGCCGACTGTCTCCCCACCCCCACGCGTTTCCAAGAGCCGGATTACTGGCAGGAAGGTGCGACGAGAAGGTTCGGGTCAGCCGGCCTCGCTGTCCAGTACCCCCGTTGATTGAACCCTGCATTGGCCGTCGTCGGAGCGCATATGTAGCTCGTCTTGCCAATACAAAGAGGCGAACCAATGGAGTAGATAAGGCTCTCATATACGCAGTAGTTGCCGATCCCGGACGACAGATCGGTCGGGGGTACTGCCGGCGGGACAAAGGACGGCGGCTGATTTTGTGCCCCGGCCGCCTGCGCGGAAATCAAGAACGTCAGGATCGTGATGAAGCGCAGCATTGATTCCATCCACTCGAAGCAACGTAACGCGGAACCCGCAACGGTAACGTACCCCGTGACTTTGACAGATCGAGAACAAAAAAATAACCGGCATCTCCTGAGTTTGGGCCCAAAAGGTCCGGCGGATCACCGGCGGCGGCCGGCGCGACCGATTTTTCCCTCGGCATATCGCTGCGCCAAGACCCAAAATTCTGGCGATGCAGCGCTTTCAATTCTTCACCACGATGGCAGATTCGGCCCAAAAAAGGCCCTTTTCGACCCGGTTCCGGCCGAAAGATGCGGCCTTATTGGTCCCAGCCGTGGTAAGATTACTAATAACCGGTCGCCGCCCATTGGGGCGCGCCGCAAGTATTGAGGCCATCGATGAGTGACGACGAACCGAAAAGCCCCGCCGAGCTGAAGGAGATCAGGCTCAACCGCAAGATCGCCCAGGAAGCCGAGGGCATCAAGGCGATGGCGGAGATCGCGGCAGCCGATATCGCGATCCGCAAGCGCACGGCAGATCTGCGCGCGGAGCGCCTGGCAAGGGAAGCCGCCGACCGCGACAAACCGCCGGAGCCGAAGGTCAAAGCCAAATCAAAGAAGAAGAAAACCACTTAGATGAGCAAGCAGGACCGCAACCGCGCCGACGCGCGCTTCAACAAGCCGAACCAGGCCAAGGCCGGCAAGTCCGAACAGGATGTCGCCGCGAAAGCCGTGCTCGACAACATGGCGAGGCTGAAGGCGCTGCGGCTCGCGCGCGAAGCCGCCGAGCCTCCGCGCCCTGCCGTCGTGAAAAAAGCCCGCGCCAAATCGCCGAAGAAGTCGGACGAAAAGGCGCCGGCGCTGTCGGATTGGCTGGCGGGCCAGCAAAGCGGCGGCCGCCGGACTTAAAGATCAGGCCGGCACCGGCCATTGCACCATCGACCGCGTCTTGGTCGCGGCATCATAGACCTGCACCTGCAGCATCGGAAATTTGTTCTTCAGGGCCATGCCCGCTTCCTCAGCGGCTTCGACCGTATCGTGGTGCGACTTGAAGTGACCATCCACCACCAGCGAGTAGCCCGTGGTGGGCGCCTTGTCGGCGCGAATGACCTTACGCGGTGTCTGCTCTTCTGCTTCTAACTTCGGCTTCTTCATATTGGCTCCCAGATCATGGCCCGATCGAATCGGGTCACGATCGCTTCTCCTTGTTCGAGGATTTGAGCATGATCTTTTCGAAAAACCGGATTCCAATTTTCCGATCATGCCCGGGTTGCGCCTCCTTTACACTGAATGTGCGAAAAAGGCAGGAAAGAATATCCGGCTGCGGGTATTATGTTCGTCAAAGGCGGTGAGATTGAGGTCGTTGCATTAAGCGAAGGCGCCTCGCCGCGCAAGACTTCCAGCCATCAGATCAGAGGGAAGCCATGGGCGGAATCCACAAGAAGGGCAAACCTCCGGGCAAGGAAAATAACAAGCCGAAGAAGGCGTCGCCGAAACCGGCCGAGGACGACGACTACGAAGACGGCGACATCGCCACGCCCAAGCGCGATCGCTATGGCGAGGACGACGAACCGTTGTAGATCTGCCGGCGGAAATCCTCGCTCTCGATCCGCCGGATGCGACGTGCTGTTTCTCCGGGAAACCCGCGCGGAGCGGCCCTGCAAATTGCGCGGAATCGGCCGGGCCGGATGATCCCCGCCTCCACGCCCAAAAGTCTCCGAATTCTTAAGGACGGAAAGCCCGTTCAGGCCCTTCGCAGGGGCTGCCATGCAGCGGTATTCATGGACAAATAACCGCCAGCCGGTAATTTCGGCGGGCCCTGCCGGGCCGTTGCAATGAACGGGGTGTTATCCAAGAGATGGTCGACGTTTTAGCCGCACCGCAACAAGCGAAGTCGGACACCGCGTTGCACACGCTGGTGCTGATTTCGATGGCGCATTGGGTCAGCCATTTCCATATGCTGGTGCTGGCGATGCTGTTCCCGTTCCTCAAGAGCCAGCTCGGCGTCGGCTATATCGAGCTCGGATTTGCGCTGACCGTCTTCGCCGTCGTCTCCGGCCTAACCCAGGCGCCGATGGGCTATCTTGCCGACCATATCGGCGCACGCAAGATCCTCCTGATCGGCCTCACCGTCGGCGGCTTGGCGCTCATCATGCTGGGCCTGCATCTGAGCTATTCCTGGCTGATCGCAAGCGCGGTGCTGCTCGGGCTTGCCAACAGCGTCTATCATCCGGCCGACTACGCGATCCTGGCGGCCCACATGGATGAAGCGCGGATGGGCCGCGCCTTTTCGATCCACACCTTTGCGGGATTCCTCGGCGGCGCGGTCGCCCCGGCCGTGGTCGCCGCGCTGGTGACCGTGATCGGGGGCCTTGGCGCGCTGATCGTGACCGGCGCGGTGGGGCCGCTGGTGGCGTTGCTGCTGATCGCCGGCGGCGTGCCCGACGCAAGCGCGGCCGATCGCAAGGTCGACGGCGTGCACCCGCCGAAGCAGAACCTCGTCACCCCGGCGCTGATCGTGCTGACGATCTTCTTCATGCTGCTCAGCCTGTCCAACGCCGGCATCGGCAATTTCGGCGTGGTCGCGCTGATGAGCGGCTATGGCGCGTCGTTCTCCTCGGCGAATATCGCGCTGACGGCCTTTCTCGGCTTCAGCGCGGTCGGCGTGCTGGCGGGCGGCTTTCTCGCCGACCGCACCCGGCGCCACGGCCAGGTCGCCGCCGCCTGCTTTGCGATCAACGCCGTCATCGTGTTGGCCATTGCCGGCCTCAATCTGCCGTCACCGCTGTTGACCACGGCCATGGCGATGGCCGGCTTCCTCGGCGGCGTGATCGCGCCCTCGCGCGACATGCTGGTGCGCGATGCGGCGCCCCCGGGCGCGGCGGGACGCGCCTTCGGCATCGTCTCCACCGGCTTCAATCTCGGCGGCATCGTCAGCCCCCTGCTGTTCGGCTGGATCATGGACCAGGGCGCGCCGCACTGGGTGTTCGGCGCTTCGGTCGTTTTCATGGTGCTCACGGTCCTGCTTGCGCTGGTCACCGACCGCAGCCCGCACGCGGGTTCCGAATCCCCGGAAGCAAGGGTTTTGCAGCCCTGAGCCTCACCCGTGGCGGTTGACAGCATCGCGTGACGACCCATGATGCCCGCAACAAAACAAAACCCGGGGATGAACGCCATGACCTCCAATCCAGACCTCGTGATCCGCGGCGGCAACATCGCCGACGGTTTGGGCGGCGATCTGTTCGAGGCGGATGTCGCGATCACCGATGGCCGCATCAGCGAAGTCGGCAGGGTCGCGGGCAAGGGCAAGGAAGAGATCGACGCCAGGGGAAAACTGGTCACGCCGGGCTTCGTCGACGTTCATACCCATTATGACGGCCAGGTCACCTGGAGCCAGGACATCACGCCCTCGTCGCAGAACGGCGTCACGTCGGCGATCATGGGCAATTGCGGGGTCGGCTTCGCGCCCTGCCGTCCGTCGGATCATCAGCGGCTGATCCAGTTGATGGAAGGCGTCGAGGATATCCCCGAGCCGGTTTTGAGCGCCGGCATCCCCTGGGCCTGGGAGAGCTTTCCGGACTACATGGAATGGCTGTCGAAGCGAAGTTTCGACATGGATATCGGCGCGCAGCTGCCGCATGCCGCGCTGCGGGTCTATGTGATGGGCGAACGCGGCGCGCGCCGCGATCCCTCCACCGCCGAAGACAACAAGGCGATGGCGGCGCTCGCGGGCGAAGCAGTTCGCGCCGGCGCACTGGGTTTTTCGACCTCGCGCACCCTGAACCACCGCACCTCGACGGGCGATTTCACCCCGACCTTGAAAGCCGGCGAGGACGAACTGACCGCGATCGCCGGCGCGATGCATGGCGTCGGCCGCAGCGTGCTGCAATTCGTGCTCGATCTGTCGACCTTGCATGAAGATTTGCCGATGATGCTGCGGATCGCGGAAAACACCCGATGCCCGGTCTCGTTCTCGGTGACGCAGAACGACAAGGCGCCGCGGCGCTGGCGCCAGACGCTCGACTCGATCGGAGAGGCTTCCTCGCGCGGACTTTCGATCACCGCGCAAATCGCCGCGCGCCCGGTCGGGCTATTGCTCGGATTGGAACTGTCGCGCAATCCCTTCCAGACCCATCCGAGCTACCGGGCGATCGCACACCTGCCGCTGGCCGAGCGCTTGAGGCGGCTGCACCAGCCCGAGGTGCGCGCCGCGATCCTGAGCGAGACCGCGACATCGACCGACGATCCGCTGTTCTTCCGGCCGAACTACGACAAGATGTATCTGCTCGGCGATCCCCCGGATTACGAACAGCCGCCGGAAAACGCGCTGGGCGCGCAGGCCCGCGCTCAGGGGCGGCAGCCCGAGGAACTCGCCTATGATGCGATGTTGTCGGACGAAGGCCGCGGCATGCTCTACGTGCCGTTCCTCAACTACGCCGACGGCAATCTCGACGCCACGCGGGAAATGCTGACCGATCCGCATTCGGTGCCGGGATTGAGCGACGGCGGCGCACATTGCGGCATCATTTGCGATGCCAGTTTCCCGACCTACCTGCTGACGCACTGGACGCGCGACCGCAAACGCGGCGAGAAACTCACGATCCCCTTCGTGGTGGCGGCGCAGTCGCGCAAGACCGCACTGTCGGTCGGCCTCTCCGATCGCGGCGTGATCGCGCCGGGCTACAAGGCCGACGTCAATGTCATCGACTACGACCGGCTGCATCTGCATCCGCCGAAGGTGCATTACGACCTGCCCGTCGGCGGCCGCCGCCTGCTGCAGCAGGTCGATGGCTACGACGCCACCATCGTGTCCGGCGTGGTGACGCAGCGGGGCGGCAGCGCTACCGGCGCGCGTCCCGGCCGCCTGGTGCGCGGCGCACGGGACGGCTTGCGGAGCATCGAAG
>JBAUUA010001035.1:0-4084 GCA_049582465.1 Bradyrhizobium sp.
TCCCCGACCTTCCCACGCCCTTCGATGAGGCCGATAATCTCGATCTCGCGGCATTCGCAAGGCTTTGCGAGCGCCAGATCGCGGCGGGCGCCTCGGCGATCGTGGTCGGCGAAACCGCCGGCGAAGCCTCCACGCTGACGCCGGCCGAACACGACCGCCTCGTGCGTGCCGCCGTCGAGATTTCCCGCGGGCGCGTCCGCGTCATCGCCGGCGCCGGATCGAACTCGACCAGCCAGGCTATCGAGCTGACCCGGCGCGCCGAGGCGGCGGGAGCCGATGCGGTGCTTTCCGTCGTGCCCTATTACAACAAGCCGATGCAGGCCGGCATCCATGCGCATTTTCGGGCGATCGCGGTCTCGACCTCGCTGCCCATCATCCTGCACGATGTTCCCTCCCGGACCATCCGCGAGCTGTCCGACGACACGCTGGCGCGGCTGGCGAAATCGGGACAGTTCATCGGGTTGCGGGATGGCACGGCCGATCTGACGCGCCCCTTGCGCCTGCGCGCCCAGTTGCCGCCGGGATTCCGGCTGTTGTCCGGCGATGACTTAACTGCGCTCGCCTTCATCGCCAATGGCGGGGATGGCTGCATATCGCTGGTATCGAATGTCGCGCCGGATCTGTGCCAGGCGATCTTTTCGAGCTGCAGGCAGGGACGGTTGCAGTCCGCCCGCTATCTGCAAAGCCGGCTGGCGCCGCTGACGGCGGCCCTCGCCAAAGAGAGCCCGGCGGCGCTGAAATATGCGCTCTCCCTGCTCGGCTTCATGTCGCCGGCCACCCGGCTCCCGATCGTCGAACTGGCCGATGCCGGGAAGGCCGAGGTCGCAAGCGCGATCGCCGAAATCGGCGACGAGGATCTCGCCTGCCCGCGCGACAGCCGGCACCGCGGCCACCTTCACAGGGATGCGACCGCCAGGCCATGAGGGCATCGTGAATGAGTCCAAATGTTCCCGGGAGCGAATGGCACGCCAGAACACTGCGCGCCTGGCAGCTGACGATGCTGCGCTTCGCCGTGACATTGGACAACGCCGACAGATTGGCCGTGATGGCGATCGCAAACGAGATCGACAGGCTCGGTCCCCCGCACGAGGGCAAGCCGGATTTCGGCTTCTTTCGCCGCACCAGCGCGGAGCTATGCGCCGCCATCCTGCAGCCCAGTGAATTCACGCCCCTGGTGTTGCGGCAATACCTCGCACGGATCGATAACGACCGCCTCAGGCGCGCTCTTGCGGCGGCAATGGAAGCCGGCCGCCCGACGATCTCTTCGGTCGGCAAATCCGTTGAACGCGACGACGGCCGGTGGAAGGGGCTTTCCCCGCGCGCCAACCAGCGGCTCTAGGGTGCGCCGGGATGCCTGTATTCGGAAGATCAGGCGCCACCTGCGGAAGCGCGATTCCGGGCATGCTTTTCGCGCCATTTCGGTCCGGGACCGCGCATATAGTGACGATGCGGCTGATACGTCCTGCGCGGCCCGTCCCAGGAGGGACCGAGAAACGTCACGATGGCGGCGGTGACCTTGCGCAGGAGGGAGACCAGAGCGGATGCGGTGAACGAGGTTTGCGACATGTGGCGCCCCACGCCAGACGGAAGTGGAATCGAAAAGGCGGGCCGGGTGGCCCGCCTTTTCATCAGCGCTCGGTCGGCCCGGATTTGGGCGCAACCCGATCACGGTTCGAGCGGTCGAAGCGGATGCCGCGAAGCTCGAGCTCACGCTCCATGCGGCGCAGTTTTGCATCGGCGATCGCCTCGATCATGGTTCTGAAATAGCCGGTGACGCGCCTCAGCGCCTTGCGCGCGTGGACGCGGGCGCGCTTTCCCCGCGTCCGGCCGAACCGGTAATCGTCAGCCGATTGGCTCCGGGTTATCAGATACGCGCGATAATCGTCGCTGTAGAGCAGATCGCGGAATTTGTCATCGCTGGTCAGAAAGTGAGACATTTTCGATCTCCACCGTCAGCCCGCATGCGGGCCAGGAAAGCGAAGATGCGGATGGCGGGATAGGAAATCGAGGCAGCCTTCGGCGCTCTCTCATAGCCGCGGCATAAACGCCGGAAGGGCGGACGAAGCCGCGCGATTTTCCGCCTCACGGGTTTTTATATCTCTCCTATGAGAGGCAATGCCGGGCCATCTGGCATTCCTATGGCCTCATCGGCACATCATGGCCGTTAGAGTCGTGAGGAGGCCGCCATGGCCGCGATCGCCATCAACGTTATGCATCAGAGAGAGCACGTCCGGAAACAGCCCGAAACGGCCACCGCGCCGGCCGATGCGCCCACGCCCGTCGCCCCGTTTCGGCCGCTCGATCCCGACTTCGTCAACGAGACGATCCCGGCGTTCTTCATCGGCCGCAACAAGCAGCGCTTCTGGGTCGCGCGCGACGTCAACGGGCGAATCGGCGGCATCTTCCTGTTCGAAAGCTCCGCAGTGTCGTTTGCGAGAACGAACAGCGGGGCTGCGGGGTGCGCCACCGTCTATCTGTCCGAGCCGTTCGAACTCGACCTCGAAAACAGGGGCAATCCCCTCGTCCCGCAGCTCGCATCGCTGATCCGGCTTGCGAGGCGTCCGCGGGCGCGGTTGGCCGCCCTTATCGGCAGGATGACGGAGCCGGTCAAACGATGGATGAGGGATTTTTTGAAATGACGATGCTGACGCCCGCGCGCGGCCCGTTCGAGCGGGCTCCTTATGGCTCGGCAAGGCGAGACACGACCGGTCCGGGCGTAGCGCAAGCGCACCTTGCCACGATCAAGCGGATCCTCGTCGGCGTCGTGACCATGCTGACGGCGGGGGCTGCGGTCGCGGCCATCATGGCGCTGAAGATCGCAATCTATCTCCCGCGCTTCATTCATCACTGACGCTGACTGCGTGCCGCGCGCTTCCTGCCAAGCCCCGGGGGACGGCACCCTGCCCGTATTCCGGCTCACGCCGGATTCTTAGCCCAATTCCCATGGTGACGCGCCCCGGTTGATGCCTTTATATTCTCCGGCGCGGCGGTGATTTGAGACCTCCAGAAGCTGCAAGGCTTGGCAAACGAAACAGGCCGCGGACCGAGAAGCAATGTTTGCAATGATTTCTTCGATTCCACGGCAGCGCGGCCTTTGGCGAAATCTGCCCGCCGCGATGCCGACAAAACCTGCTGTTTCACGCATGGGCCGGGGGGACGCGATCGAGCCTGGCGGTGCAGACCTGTGAGCACGCTCGATCGCATCCTCAACACGGCGGCCGACAACCTGACGTTCGCCAAGATCCTGGTTCAGCTGGGTCTCGATCCCAACAACGTCACCTATGACGCCATCTTCAACCGCCTGCTGGAAATCTTTCTGCACAACATCACCCTGGCCAACATGTTTGCCCTGGTGGGCGCGATCTTCTTTGTCGCCACCCTGGTGACGCAGACGATGGTGCCGCTGCGGGTCGCGAACATGATCGGTTGCGCATTCTTCGCCGGCTTCGGCGCGCTCAGCGGAACCGTCACCACCTTTCTCCTGTATCTCCTGATGGTCCCCATCAATGCGTATCGTCTGCGTCAAATGCTGGTTCTCGTGAAGAAGGCGCGCAGCGCAACGCAGGGCGACACCTCGATGGAATGGCTCAAGCCGTTCATGACGGAGCGCAAATACCGCAAGGGCGATATTTTGATGAAGAAAGGTGACGCAGCCAACGAAATGCTGCTGACCGTCACCGGCAGATTCCGGGTCATCGAAATCAACGTCGAGCTTCCACCGGGACGCCTGATGGGCGAACTCGGTTTCCTGACGCCCGATAACCGCCGGACGGCGACGATCGAATGCATCGAGGACGGTCATGTGCTGACCATCACCTACGAAAAACTGCTTGAGATCTACTTCCAGAACCCGCAATTCGGCTATTACTTCCTGGTTCTGACCAGCCAGCGCCTTTTGGAAAATATCGCGCGGCTTGAAGCGATGGTCGCCCAGAACAAGGCAGCTCAGCAAACCATAGCCGTTGTCGGAACATCGGAAGCGACTGCGCCGAGATAAAGCCGGTCGCGATTGAACGACCGTAGTTGATGTGAATCAACCTCCCGCCGCCGCCATCGCGAGAAGGTGCGTCCTCGTCAACGATGG
>JBAUUA010001036.1:0-2578 GCA_049582465.1 Bradyrhizobium sp.
TCGGCTGCCAGCGCCGCGACGAACGCGGCCGGCTCTCCGACGCGGCGTCGAGTGACGTGAGCAGCCGGCGCCCGATCTCGGCACGCGTCACCACGGCATCTTCAGGCGCTACGAGTCCGCAACGGACGTCATCATCCGACTCGGCCAGAAGGCCGCGATAGAAGGCCACGTCGGAATCGTGACCGCCAAAGCTCTCGCGCCGCTCAGATAGCGACCGGGCCAGCGCCAGCACGACCGCGGAGGTCATCACTGCAAAGACGGCCCAGAGCACGTTTAAGCCCTCCGTCCGTTTTCGCGACTGCGCAACGCGACAC
Source organism: Bradyrhizobium sp. (assembly GCA_049582465.1). GTDB lineage: Bacteria > Pseudomonadota > Alphaproteobacteria > Rhizobiales > Xanthobacteraceae > Bradyrhizobium. The sequence goes on from JBAUUA010001036.1 coordinate 315, forward strand.
TTTGTCGGTCATCCGCTGCTCGTGAAAATCGGAATATTTCTGGGTCTGCCGCTTCCGAGGTCCGATCGGTCACTCCTGAATAATGTAAGTTGACGGAACCCGACGCCGCCGAGGCTAAAAGCACCTTTTTGCATCGGTCGCGCAGGGGACGGAGAACTTGCAAAGCGGTCGTCATGGACGCTCTGCCCCGGCAATCGCGGCCATCAAAGCAGGTCGGCTTGCATCCGAGATACCACCAACCAGCTTGTAGGCGATTGTGCCATCGCCCTTGACTACATAGGTCTCGGGAACGCCATAGACACCGAAATCGATCCCTGTTCGGCCGGACCTGTCAGTGCCGACCTGCGCGAAGGGGTTCCCGTTGGCGGCGAGATAGGCTAGCGCCCTTCTGGGATCGTCCTTGTAGACGATGCCGGCAAGCTTCACCCCCTGTCGCTGCAGCGTCCGGTCGCTCGACAACGCAATCAGCGCCCCATGTTCTTCCCGGCACTCGACACACCATGACGCGAACACGTTCAAGATCGTCACGTGCCCCCTCCGCAGATCGGCGCTCGATAAGCCAGGTGGACCGGACGTGGAAAGCCCCTCGAGTGGCTCCAGCGCAAACTGCGGCGCTGGCTTCCCTATCAGAGCGGAGGGCACGAGCGACGGGTCTCCGGCGCCGAGCCGCACCAGCAGTAATGCCGCAATTCCGAAGAAGACCAGAAGTGGAATAATCACCCGCAGGCGGGCCAGTGCGCGTCGAGGGGCCCTGGCGCTCGCTGGGAGATGAATCGAGGCTGGGATATTGCTCATACGTGACCGCGCGGATCCGAGTGATCAAGTAGCAGGCGACGCAAGGTACGGCGCTGAACGCGATAATCGATGAGGACCGCCGCAATCATCCCGGCTAAAACAGTGCCCGTCACCAGAAACGCCGCCATGATGAATCCGCCATGCTGCACCATTGGTCTGCTCATGACGCCACTTGGGCAGGCAGCATGCTAGCCATCGCGGGTTCGCCCGCAGCCGCCAGCGTGATCGCAAGCCGCCGGACTCGGCGTCGCATGATCTCGTTACGGACCGCCATCACGTGAAGAGCCAAGAACAAAAGCGTGTATGCGAGCGCCATAACGATGAGCGGCCATAACATGGAGCCAGCAATCGCCGAGCCCTCCATCCGAAATACCGATGCCGGCTGGTGGAGAGTGTTCCACCAATCAACCGAGAACTTCACAATCGGGAGATTGATGAACCCCACCAAAGTCATGATCGAAACTGCTCGCGCCGCCCTACCCGGGTCCTCAATCGTCTGCCAGAGCGCGATCAGACCGAGATAGATGAGAAACAGAACCAACACGGAAGTGAGCCGTGCGTCCCAGACCCAATATGTGCCCCACATAGGTTTGCCCCAGAGGGAACCTGTGACGAGGCAGATGAAGGTGAAAGCTGCGCCAAGCGGCGCAGCCGCCTTTTGTGCTGCATCGGCAAGTGGATGACGCCAAACTAAGGATCCGAGCGCAGACACCGCCATAAACGTGTAAGCAAGCATCGCTGTCCAGGCGGCGGGGACGTGGATGTACATGATGCGTACCGTCTCGCCTTGCTGGTAGTCGGGTGGCGCGGCGAATGTTCCAAATAGACCAAGCGCGAAGGCGAAGGCTGTCGCCCCCCAAAGCCAAGGCAGCAGCTTTGCGGCGATACGCAGGAAATCACCAGGATTGCCGTAGGCGGTGAAGCTCAGCTTCAAATTTCCGATCTCCTCAAAGCCAATCTGCAGGCGGGGAATTCGCTCGCTTCCGAATGCGGCTCGCGACGAAGGACCGTGCCATTAGGGCGTCTGCGAGCCGATTAGTATTGCATCACTCCAGAGACGATTTCGCAAATTACCGTCAGTTATCGTATCAATGCCCAGCAGGCGCCGAGAGATTCAATATCTCCGTCGCGTGGTGAGGCAGATGATAAGACAATCTTCGCGGCCGGTGCTCTCGACGACAGCTCGCCAGCAATCTGTCGGACGGTCGTTGGCTGAGACAGCATCGCAACGGTTTCTCTCGTCGGGTCGGGGCGAGCAGTATGGAGTCGTCCCCAGTTCGGCGCGGTCTTCGGCTGTCGTCGTCACGTCTATCGACACGCTCAGCGATGCAGCACCGCGCGCCTCGCTGTAGCCGAGTGGCTCGGGTGGCACGATTCCGCTAAATGCACCATTCGAGGGATTGGGCTCGGGTAGTGCGGCGGCCCCGGAGTGCTAGATGGCCGACGGTGTGATCTGAGACATCCTGGAA
>JBAUUA010001037.1:0-5811 GCA_049582465.1 Bradyrhizobium sp.
GTTCTGGCTCTGGCGATCGGCGTGGCGACAACGCTGCTGAATCTGGCATTCCTGGCCGGGCAAATATCAACGCCGGCAGCCGCGCGAAGCACAACCCATGCCAGCAAATTGCTGGACGATGACGATTTCACCGAAGGCCTGACCAAAATCATCCGCAGGACCGTTCGCGATTATTGCACGGTCGGCAAGCGAAACGGCATCGACTGTTAGACGCAGCTACTCTGCGCGCATTTTAGGCAACGTCGCTGGGGAACCGGGACCGCCTGTGTTCATTCTCTCCCGGCGTCTATTCCAACAGGAGACCCAAATGCGAAATCTGATTACTGCGGTGTGCTGCGCCGCGCTCGTGGGAGGCGTGTCGGTTGCTTCGGCCCAGACCACGGCCACCACCGGCCAGGATTCGATGAAGACCCATAATCCGATGAATGCCAATGCCAAGATGAAGAAGACGTCGAAGAAGTCCGGAAAGGTAAAGTCCGACGACAGCACGAAGAGCGGCACGTCGAAGGACGACATGAAGAAGGACAGCAAGTAGCTTCCTGCAAACGCGAACAGGAGCCGCGATGCCCTTGGGTGTCGTGGCTTTTCTGTTTTCGGGCCGGTTGAAACGGGCCGAAGGATTCCGCGCCGTCGCCGGAAGGCGCTTGGCCTACAGCCAAAGGATCGGCGGAAAGTTCAACCGCCGCCTTTCCAGCTCCTGGCGCAGACCCGCAGCGTATTTCTTGACGCCATCGTTGTGGACGAAGAAATGCGTATGGCCGCGCCGCATCGAATCGCGGTCGGCCTCGACCTCCTTGCGTACACTCTCGTAGAAGCGCAGCACGCTTTCGTCGCTTAGGGCGGACAGGGTCATGGATTCCGGATGCCCGCGTTCAATGGCCAAGCCTCTCGCCGGGCAGGCAAGACAGCACAATCAAGCAGCCGCCCGGACCCGGAGGTCCAGGACATCGATTGCTGAAAGGCTTCGGGATTTATGATTTCTCGGGCAACGCGGCAGGATCGTACGATCCGGCGATCGGCCGGCTCATTCCCAGTTCGGTTCGGCATTCGCGCCTTGTGGTCAGTTTGGGCAGAAGAGATTTTTGTTGTTAGGCTGACTTGGTACGCAAAAGCTTTCGAAACATCAATCGGCGGCGGCTCATTGCCTGGGCATAACCCGGGGCGGCTGGGTCCGCGCGCCGGCAGCCGCGCTGGAAAGTGCGTCATGCGCGGTCGACGCGAGCTGAATTCCGGTTGGCGCAGCGTCGTTCATGGCGCCGAATCGGATGTCGCTATCGCGTGCATCAGCAGCATCGCGGCGAAAGCCATGAAAAACGAAAAGCCACGGAATTCGCCGGGCGACATGTGAAACAGCCGCGGCAGCCACTCGACCGGAAGACCGGTCGCCGAGAGCGCAAGCACTGCCAGAAACACAACCGCTACGGCATCCAGGATTCTCAGAACGATCGTCTTGGAGGTCATCGCAGCCGCCCTCACCGCCTGGTTGTGAATTTGAGGCCGCGATTGCGATGGAGGACGCTTCCGGGATTTCCGCGATAGGCACCGAAATCCTTCAGTTCGACATCGGACAGATTGCGAAGCGCGAATTGGGTGACGCGACGTTCGCGATAGGCGATCGCGCCGGCTACCCAGTCATTGATCATCCGCCGGGCGCGGCGAAACAATCTGCCGGCTCCAGAGTGCAGTCGTTCCCGCAGATTTGCGCCGTCCGGACCGAATACTTCGGCGGCCCGGATCTGGGACAAGACGGCGACGACCGTCGTCGCTGCCGTCATCAGGTAGATCTTCTTCATGAACAGCCTTCCTGGTATCAAAACGGGAGAGTCCCGCGCTTGGTGCAGGACCTAATTCCGCGCGGGGCATGTGTCTTGCCTCGAAACGACATCTCATTGGACAAAAGAGACGCCGTCGCTTGGGCATGAGCGATGAGGTGTCAGCCCCGCTCGCCCCTCACCTCGCGCGGCGTCAGGCCGTACAGACGGCGAAAGCGGCGATTGAAATAGGACAAGTCGCCAAAACCGACGTCGTAAGCGACCGTGCTGATCGCGGCATGCACGGAATCGGGTTCGCAAAGCCGCCGGTGCGCCTGCGCAAGACGCTGGACGACCAGGAACTCCGAGAAAGTGGTGCCGTCCTCTTCGAACAGGCGCTGCAGGTAGCGCGGCGTCACGCACAGATGCGCGGCAACGCTGCCGACCGAAATATCGCGCCGATGGCTGTGCTCGATAATATGAGCCTTCGCGAGTTTCAGACGCGCCGCCCGCAAGCCGCGCGTCCGCGCGACTTCCTTGAAATCGTTCGCCGCGCCGAGCGTCAGCGCCAGCAAATCCTGGATATGCCGCACCGAAAGATTTGCAAGATCGGGATCCAGTGATCCGCCAACCCGGAGCAGCCAGCCGGCGTAGCGTGACAGCAGCCCGAGCGCGCCGCGGTTGCCGGGAATCAAACGCATCGCGGCATCGTCGGCATCCGCAACGATCGAGCGGAGCATCGCCCGAGGCACCCGCAGGGTGAAGGAGTGTCCCGGGCTGGTCCGGCAGAACGATGTGGGCTCGTTGCCCATCATCAGAATGGCCTCCTGCTCGTGGAGAACCTGCTCGCGGCCACCCGACCATACGGACGCAGTCCCTGTCCGGTTGATGGCGAGCAGGGCATCGTCTTTTCCGTCCGCAAGATATTCCCCGGTGCGCGAGATTCGGGCCGGCGACGACGAGCCTTCGATCAGCTGCAATCCGGGAAGCGACAGCGATTTCATGCAGGCATGAAATGCAACGTCTCTGGCGGGCTCGAGATCGACGCGGAGCATGACGTGTCCATAATGTTCACGCCAATAGGCGATGCGATCCTTCTCGGGTAGAAAATCAGTCGAAAATTCAACAATGTGGGCGCAAGTTCCTGTCATGGGAAATTACTCTGATGATTGTAAAAGGCGCCAGCGGCTTAAGGCCCCGGCGCGTCGTCAATGGTTACCAGTAGCCCCGAGGGTGCCGTTCTGCGTCCTCCAATCAGAGGAGGGTTCGGGCTGCGGGCGCAAACGGACACCCCGGCGCGGTAACTATTCCGTCATCCGCACCGCCGACGGCTGCGGACCGGGCGGCCGCACGGACCCGTCGTGCAACGCCTGGGATTGGTCGCGAGAGTCCAAGACGTGCGGCTGCCCGCATGATTGCTGTCGCAGCCGGCATCCCGGCCGCGACCTCGGGCACTGCCCAGACCGGCCGGCCCATTGCCATCCAACAAGGAAATACTCATGAGCCTCACAGGAAAATGCTTTTGCGGCGCAGTTCAACTCGAAGTCACCGGCTCCCCGGAGGCGATGGGCTATTGCCATTGCAGCTCCTGTCGTTCCTGGTCCGGCGGTCCCGTGAATGCCTTCAGTCTTTGGAAGCCCGAAGCGGTGCGCATCACGGCCGGCGCCGAAAACGTCGCGATGTTTCAGAAAACAAAATTGAGCCAGCGGCAATATTGCGCCAAATGCGGCGGCCATCTCATGACCAATCATCCGCCATTCGGTTTGGTCGACGTGTTTGCCGCCACCATCCCGGACCTCGCCTTCGCGCCGGGGGTTCACGTCAACTATGCTGAAACCGTGCTGCCGATGCGGGACGGCCTGCCAAAACTGAAAGATTTTCCGAAAGAGCTCGGCGGATCCGGCGAAGTGGTAGCCGAATAGCAGACCGGCAACAGGGCTCGGGCCGGGAATCCGGCCCGAGCTTGCGGCACGAGGCGGGGATGCATCGCGACCGCCGCAAATTTGTTATGCGCGCGGCCACCACAGTGACGGCGCGGCTCGCGTTGCTTCCTTCGCGGCACCCGGCGCGTCCAGCAGCTGCTTGTCGAACCTGATCGCGCGCCAATCGTCCGACCGCCCGACGGCGAAGCCGGCTTTCCGGGCCAGCGCCTTCATCTGGTCGTTTGTCTTGAATGTTTCCCCGAACAGACCGAAATAGCCCAGACTAACCGCGCGGGATTGCAACGCCGCCAGCAGCGCCGAGCCAAGTCCCCGATTTTGCCAGGCGTCACAGACCGAGATTGCAAACTCGCCGAGCCCGGTGTGGCTCTCGACGGCGTAGCTGGCCTCGCCGATGACAGCCTCTTGCGCCCCGTGCCCTGCTTCCGCGATTAGCGTAAAGCGATCCGGCTTCCGGTTCACCAGACAGTCGAAGGCGATTTCGGAGAAATTGCTGACCGTCCCCATGAAGCGATTGTACCGCGACGAATAGGACAACGCCGCGAAATGTTCCGTCAGCCTAGCGACGTCTTGCTCGTCCGCGGTGCGGATATGAAGCCGGCTTGTCTCGCTCGCGGTCATGCCCTCGGACCATGGAATGATGAACATGAATCTGCCTCCGCCGTCACAGCCGCGACGTCGGTCGCAGCCCGGTGACGTCATGGTTGGCGGCGTTCAGGTGGGCATATTCCCGAAACACCTTCGCCGCGGCGCGCATCCGGGATTCGTGCAAGGCCTGAAGCAGCGCGCGGCCGGCGCGCCTCGGAAGCCCCCAGGCAAATTTCGAAAGCGGCTTTTGAAAACGGAATCGAGTCGAACCAGACCTCACCGACAAAATGGTCATTGCGATTCTCTCTGATGGAATGCGTGAAACCGATGAACGGGCCGGCGCATTGAATCCTGCCACGGCCGACCACACGCCTACATGCGATGTGGGAATGTCGCTTGGACGGAAGCGCCAATCATCCGGTCCTGCGCGAAGCAATGACGCCCGCATTTCCGGTCGCGATGAGTCAGTGAGAATTTTTCCGCGCGCCTTTGAACCTTCGCGCGGGTTCCGCGACTCAACCATTTCCGGGACCGATATCGGGAACGTACTGCCGGCCGGACCGGAGCACGCGGGCACGCCGGTGTACGCTCGCCCGAATTATTCGTCGGGGCCGAACGCCATGGCGGGATCATCGTCTCGATAGCGATCCCCGCCACGATATGGAATCAGGCGGGTCATGCGGCGACCATCGGGAAGTTCGATGGTGCGCAAGGTCATCACCTCGAGCGACCGCTTTTCGAGACCGCGGCTTGCTTGCCTGACACGTGGCCGCTTCGCCGTCTTCGCGGCCGGCGCGATGGAGGCAACGGTTTGGGCGTTGCCGGGCGGCGCGGCCTTGCTCGATTGCTTTTCTTCTTCATGCCCGGCTGGAGCCGGATCGTCCCGCCTGGCTTCGGCTGGCGGCGCTTCAACATGCTGCTCAGCGCTCTGGTCGGCTGCGGCTTGAGGCATCTCGATTTGGGCCGGGCGATCCCGATGCTCCCGTACCGGATCTGAAACCTCAGCCTTCGCTTCCTGCTGGCTCGCCGCTGCAGCCGGCTCCGGCTGCGGCGATGACGATGCCGGCGCCGGCGGCGGCTGTTCGCTCGAGACAGCCTTGTCGTTTGCAGCGGCCTTGACCTGATCGGTTCCGCTGATCTCGGGCTTGCCCGGTGCTTCAGGTTTGCTCGTCTCGGGCGGACTTACCTGCGGCGCATTGGCCTGTGTGGAGACCGGCCTGGGATCGTCGGCATAATGCGGCGTTGGCGGCTTCGGCGTTGCCTTCGCGACCAGCTTCACCGGCTCCGGCGTGGCGAGCCAGCTCAGTGCGCCATAGCCCCCTCCGAGAAGGAGGGTGACTGCAACCAGATAGGCAAACAAGGCAGGCATGGCGCGCCTCCACCAAAAAATTGCCCCTGCCCGGACAAACGCGAACGGCCTCGCCGGAGCGAGGCCGTTGCTGCTTTGCTCAGTCGATGACCTGGACGATCCGATGGGTCGAAGGATCGACCAGAACGGTACGATCGTTGACGACCGTATAACGATATTTGGT
>JBAUUA010001038.1:0-2647 GCA_049582465.1 Bradyrhizobium sp.
TGCAGATGTTCATGGGCGAAAAATTCGGCCGCGATCCGATCTGGGAAGGTCATTTCGCCACCGAAGTCGCGCAGGCCGAGATTTCGGTCGACGCCGTGCTCTACGAGGCCGAGGTGCCGCTCAAGCAGCTGATGAAGCTGAAGGTCGGCGATACCCTGCCGCTCGACATGCGCGCCGACGCGCTGGTCGAGGTGCGCTGCGGCAGCGTCATCCTGACCGAGGGGCGGATGGGGCGGGTGGGCGACCGCGTCGCCATCCGCGTCACCAAGCAGCTGCGCAAACCGAATACCACCTTCGCGATGTTCGAGAAGGCCGATGAGCAAAACAAGGCGTTGGAGGCCCAATGAGTCATACACTTGGAATTGCGATCGAGAGCCTAGTCGCAATATTGCTAATGGTGACAATAGGCTACTGCATGCTCTTGAACACGCGGTTGAAGCGGCTGAAGGCGGATGAGCATTCGCTGAAGGCGACCATCGCCGAACTGATTACCGCGACCGAAATCGCCGAGCGCGCGATCGGCGGCCTCAAGCATACCGTTCGCGACGTCAACGAGCATCTCGGCAGCCAGCTGACCTTGGCCGAGCAGATGTCGCAGCAGCTGAAGAAGCAGCTCGCGGAAGGCGACAATGTGTTCCGGCGGCTGTCCAGGATCGCGATCGCCGCGCGGCCCGCGAGCGCGGCGGAGCCGGAGCCCGACGCACCCGCACCCGCACCCGCACCGTCGACCGCCAAGGCCGTCGCTGCGGCAGCCCAGGCGTTCTCCGACCGCAGAAGGTCTGGTGGCCTCGCCGCATGAAATCGCTTCGTGATATTCGCGTCATTCCGGTCGTGCTGGTCGCGATCGCGGGCCTTACGGTGCTCAAGGTCGCCGGGCTCGTGATCGACGGCGGCTATGTGTTCGACTATCAGCTGCCATCGGACAAGACGTCATCGGAAAAAAAGACGTCCTGGGCGCAGGACAATTTCAACTTCCCGGGCGGCAAGATCGCTCCCGTCGACACCACGGGCTCCGTCCACGAAAAGCCGAAGGAAGAGGCCGCCAAGCCCGCCGAGCCGGAAGCGCCGAAGGCGCCCGAGGGGACGGTGATCTATCCCGAGCCGACCGCGCCGGTGTCGGCCTCGGAGCGCGCGATCCTCGAGCGGCTGCAGTCGCGCCGCCAGGAGCTCGAGGCGCGGGCGCGTGAAATCGACATTCGCGAAAGCCTGCTCAAGGCCGCGGAGAAGCGGATCGAATCGCGCTCCGATGAACTGAAGGCAACGGAATCCCGTATCACCTCCGCGACCCAGCAGAAAGCCGATACCGACGCCGCCCGCTTCAAGGGCATCATCACCATGTATGAGGGCATGAAGCCGAAGGACGCCGCCAAGGTGTTCGACCACCTCGAAATGCCGGTGCTGATCGAAATCGCCACCCAGATCGCGCCGCGCAAGATGTCGGATATTCTCGGGTTGATGTCGACGGAGGCGGCCGAGCGGCTCACCGTCGAAATGGCCCGGCGCGCCGGATCGGATCGGTCCGCTTCCGCCTCCGCCGCCGATCTTCCCAAAATCGAAGGCAAGATGCTGCCGCAGAAGTCCAACTGACGGGATATTTAACAGGACCTTAATTCGCCAATTCTAGGATTCGAAGCGCGAGGCGCGCGCGCCAGCGTGTCTCGCCGCAAGCGATCCCTTGACTGAAAGACCCTTTGGAATGGCGCGAAAGGCTGCCGCTGGATTTTGGTCGCAGGCCCGCGCCTGGGTGCGGGCGGCGCAGCGTTGCCTCGGGCGCACCTCATCGCTTGCCGCCATCCTGGTCCTGATCGGCCTTGGGTATTCCGGCGCCTGCCGGGCGGCGGATCCGGTCAAGGGCGAGGCGATGTTTTCCGCTGCCGACGGCTACGCCCGGCTGGTTCTCAAGCTCGCCAGGGATGTCCCCTCGGACGTGACCACCGCGGGCTCGATCCTGGTGATCCGCTTCGCGCAGCCGGTGGATATTCCGGTCGACAGGGTGCCGGAGGGCGCGCCCGACTACATCAATTCCGCGCGGCGCGATCCCGACGGCTCGGCGATCCGGCTGTCGCTGGCGCGCCGGGTGACCGTCAACACCATGACCGCCGGCGAACGGGTGTACATCGATCTGTTGCCCGACTCCTGGAAGGGTCCACCGCCCAGCCTGCCGCAAGACGTAGTCCGCGAACTCGCCGAACGCGCCCGCGCCGCCGAGCGGGCGCTTCGCCTGCAGCGCGCGGAAGCCGAGGCGAAGCGACGCCCGACCATCCGCGTGCGCACCTCGGTGCAGCCGACCTTCGTGCGGTTCGTGTTCGAGATGCAGGACGGTTTAGGCGTGTCCTCGGTGCTGAACGACCAGAAGCTCACGCTGCAGTTCAACGCTCCCGTCACCTTCGATCTGGCGGACGCCAAGGAGGCGGCGCCGCCGAACATCGCCTCGATCAGCCAAAAGATCGTCGGCGACGCGACCTCGGTGGAAATGACGATGATCGGCGATGTCGACGTCCATTCCTTCCGCGAAGAGAAGAACTACGTGATCGACGTCGCCTTCCAGCAGCCGCAGAAGCCGCCGGCGCTGCCTTCGCCGGCGGCCGATGCCTCGCGTGCTCCGGCGACAGCCGCTCCGGCGCACGCTGCGTCCGCGGGCCATGAG
>JBAUUA010001039.1:0-2558 GCA_049582465.1 Bradyrhizobium sp.
GCCTAAATCCGGAATCCAAAAACGCAAGAAAACCGAAACCCACCCCCGACTTTCTTGCAAAATCCAATACTTGCCCAGCTCAAATTACAGCGATGCATCAATCGCTTCCGAATTCTTCACGGGCGACTAAATAGGCCTGCGCCGCCGAGCGAATATATTCCGCTCAGGCGGCGTTGTGCGTTCCGGGGGTTCAACGGGCGGTCACGGCCGCCGTCCGTGCGGGCGTGCGGGCGTGCGCGACAGGAAGTGCTCGCGGCTGCCGCCATCGACAACCCCGACAAATAATTTCGCCGCAAAAAACAGCGGGTCCTCCAGGCCTGGGCTGGGAGGATCCGCGTTGCGAATTCTCATATCATTCAGGGAAGGCCGCAAGCGACCGCGCCAGTCAAAGCAGCCACAGCCTGCGGCGAAACTGATACGCGCAAGTGCCCGTTCAGTGACCGCGGCACCGCTCGTCAGTGAACGCTGACGGCCTGCAATTCGTTGCTCCAGGCATTGGCGATCGCGGCTTCCCGGCTGTCGGTCAGCATGATCGGCGTGCCGTCGGCGGCATGCAGCGCGAAAAGCTTCAGGCCCGGCGCGATCTTCGGCGCCTGGGGGAAAAGTCCCGGCACGTCCTCGGAACGGATCTGCTTCACATAGGCGATATGACCCTCGCCCAAGGTCGCCAGCGACTCCGTGGAGACGCCCGCCGGCTCAAACACAACATTACCTTCAGTCATGGTCTCGACTCCTCTATTCAGATTAAGCGGTCGAGTCCGCTACTCGTTCCATTATTCATGTTCATTGATAGCGATTGTCTTAACGATCCGCTCCGGCTCCGGCCGGGCGAGGTCGATCGACAACAGCCCGTTCTTCAAGTCCGCGCCCAGCACCTGCATCCCCTCCGCCAGCACGAAGGTGCGCTGGAAGTGGCGCGCGGCGATGCCGCGATGGATGTATTGCCGGGCCTTGTCGTCCTGCTGGCGGCCCCGGATCACGAGCTGGTTTTCCTCAATGGTTACATCAAGTTGGTCGCGGGTAAATCCCGCCACCGCCAGCGTGATTCGCAGGCGTTCAGGCTGGCCGTTGGCGCGGTCGCACCTCTCGATATTGTAGGGAGGATAGCCGTCGGCGCCCTTGACGACGCGATCGAGCGCACGCTCGATTTCGTCGAATCCCAGCAGGAACGGACTGGATAACGTGGGAACACGAGTCATTTTATTTACAAAGTCCTCTCGAAGCGACTTTGGCATTCTAGGGCCCTTGCGGCGCCCCATGGCGACCGGGCGGCGGATTTGCCCTCCGGTCAACAGGCAATATGGGCATGATTTGGGGGGTGTTCAAGCGCCTGCGGAACCACGGGAATCCCGGGTCCAGCGTCATTTCGGCGCGGGCGGGGAGCGACCGAGCCCGGAATCCCGGCCCCGCGGGGTTTCCGCTTCGCGCGCCCCGGAATGACGGATCGGGTCTCAGAGCTCAATCCGCTTGCGGCCGTCGGCGCTGAACAGGTGCAGTTTTTCGCGCGGGGCGGCGGCGCGGATGCGCTCGCCGATGGCAGGCGCGACTGCGCCGGGGATCCGCACGATCACCTCGCCCGGCGGCAATTCTCCGGGGGTGGCGGCGACGCCCTGCATCTCGTTCCGCCGGGAACCGTAGATGAAGGTCTCGGCGCCGACGCGCTCGATCGCCTCGACCGTGAGATTGAGCGCCACGCCGCCGGCGACGGTTTCGCTGGATATGACAAAATCCTCCGGGCGAATACCGAGAAGTCCGGCCTCGTTCGCCGCGGCACTGGCTCCGAGTTGCGATTTGATTTCGTCCGAGCGCAGCGGCAGCAGATTCATCGGCGGTGCGCCGATGAACGAGGCGACGAAGGTCGTCGCCGGCTTCTGATAGATGTCGAGCGGGTTGCCGATCTGCTCGACCTCGCCGCCATTCATCACCACCAGAATATCGGCGAGCGTCATCGCCTCGAGCTGGTCATGGGTGACGTAGATCGAAGTGGTGCTGAGCCTGCGCTGCAGTTTGCGGATCTCGACGCGCATGGCGATGCGCAGCTTGGCGTCGAGATTCGACAAGGGCTCGTCGAACAGGAACACTTTCGGCTGCCGCACGATGGCCCGGCCCATCGCGACGCGCTGGCGCTGGCCGCCGGACAATTGCCCCGGCTTGCGGTCGAGCATCGCGCCGATCTCCAGAATGCGCGCGGCCTCCTGGACCCGGCTTTCGATCTCCGGCTTCGGCATGCCGCGGTTGCGCAGACCATAGGCCATGTTGTTGTAGACGCTCATGTGCGGATAGAGCGCGTAATTCTGGAACACCATGGCGATGTCGCGCTCGGCCGGCTCGACCTGGTTGACGATGCGGCCGCCGATGTCGATCTCGCCTGACGTGATGGTCTCGAGTCCCGCCACCATCCGCAGCAGCGTGGACTTGCCGCAGCCGGAGGGCCCGACCAGCACGCAGAACTGGCCGTCGCCGACCTCGAAGTCGATGCCCTTGATGGCTTCGAAGCCGCCCGGATAGGTCTTGCGGACGTCGCGCAGCGCTACGTTTGCCATCTCACTTTTCCGTCT
>JBAUUA010001040.1:0-6217 GCA_049582465.1 Bradyrhizobium sp.
CCGGCCGCTCGAAATCAGTTGGACCGATCGGCGCATAGCCGCGCGCGCGGATTTCTTCCGCACCCTGAGCCGAATTCACCGCCGTGAAGGCGACGCGCTCGATGCCTTCGCCGCGCCTTTCGAGAAACGCCCGTGCCGGAGCATTATGTTCCGTTTCGGTGAGCACGCCGAGTAATTCCATATAATCGGGGTCGAACATGATGGTGTAATTGCCCGACCCCATATGCGGGCTATGGGTGCCGCGCGGCGACACGGTGAACCCCAGCTGCTTCCAGTTATCGGCGGCCTTGTCGAGATCCTTCACCATGATGACGGCGTGATCGATCCCGATGACGTTTTTAAGTGCCACTCGTTTGTTTCCCCGGGCATGAATAGGCATACTAAGCTAAACAGATCGATCCGATGGCTGCAAGTCGACCCATTCGAGGGCGTGCCATGCGCGGAGATCGGCAAAGGAAGGTGGATGATGAATAGCGCCCATGTCAGTTCGCCCGCTTCGCTGTGGGCGGCGGTGACGCCTGCCGGTCCCGATCTGCCCGAACTCATTGGCGCGGCGGAGGCCCATGTCATCGTCATCGGTGCGGGCTTTACGGGATTGTCGACGGCGCTGCATTTGCGCGAAGCGGGTGTGGACGTCGCCATCGTCGAGGCGATGGAGCCAGGCTGGGGCGCATCGGGGCGCAACAATGGACAGGTGATCCCGACTTTGTCGCGGCCCGACCCCGACGACATCGTCGCAAGGCACGGCGCCGTGGGCGAACGCTTCGTCGGGCTGTTGCGCGACAGTGCGCAGACCTTGTTCGATGTCGCGCGGCGCTATCAGATCCAGGCCGAACAGGAACAGACCGGTTGGGTTCAGCCGGTGCATTCGCCGGGCCGCATCAAGATCGCCGAACGGCGGGTGCGGCAATGGTCGAAATTCGGCGCGCCGGTCGAATTGCTCTCCCGCGACCAGACCCGCCAGATGCTGGGATCGGATGCCTGGTTTGGTGGCTTCTGGAATAGGAGCGGCGGTCACATCAATCCGTTGGCGCTGTCGCGGGGGCTGGCGCGCGTGGTGCTGGAGCATGGCTGCCGCATTTACGCGCGCTCGCCCGCGACCGGTTTCGAGCGGAAGGACGGCCGCTGGATCGTGCGGACCGAAAACGGCGAGATCAGAGGCCGGGCCTTGATCCTGGCGACCAACGCCTATACTGGCGAATTCTCGAAAACCTTGATGCCTGACATCGCGCACGAGGTTATGCCGGTGCTGTCCTGGCAGATGGCGACGCAGCCGCTGTCCGAGACCGCGCGGGCAACCGTCATTCCCGGCCGGCAGGCGATGTCCGATACTCATGGCGAGCTCTATTTCTCCCGATACGATGCGCGTAACCGCCTCGTCACCGGCGGCGCTGTGATCGGACCGGGCAACAAGGTGGAACGGATCAAGAGCCGCGTGACCGAGCGCCTGCAACGGCTGTGGCCGCAGATAGGTCCTTTCCAATTCGACTACGTCTGGAACGGCTATGTCGGCATGACCACGGATTTCCTTCCCCGCATCCATCGCCTCGGGCCCGACGCCTATGGCTGGACCGGCTGCAACGGCCGTGCGGTCGCGCTGGCGATCACGCTCGGCGATCAGCTTTCCAAGGCCGTGCGGGGCGTGCCGGAACAGGATCTAGCGCTGCCGTTCTCCGAGCCCGTGCCGATCCCGGCGCACGGATTGCTACGCCGGTTCGCGCCGCTGATGTTGATGGCCTACCGGCGCCGCGACGCGCGCGAAATCGCCTGAACGCTCGATCGGACGGCAGCAATCAAGCCAGCAACGTCGCTTCACGCTGCCTGGCAAAATCGCCGCCGGGTATCGAATCCACCAGCGCCCTTGTGTAGGGATGCTGCGGACGGCCGAAGACGTCGCCGGCCAGCCCGTGTTCCACCACTTCGCCGTCCTTCATGACCGCGACGAGGTCGCAGATTTGCGCGGCGACCCTGAGATCATGGGTGATGAAGACGATGGAAAGACCGAGGCGCGCGCGCAGTCCGGCGAGCAGCTGCAATACTTGCGCCTGCACCGACACGTCCAGCGCCGAGACCGCTTCGTCGGCAACCAGTACCTCCGGATGCAGCGCGAGCGCGCGGGCCAGCCCGATGCGCTGGCGCTGGCCGCCGGAGAATTCGTGCGGGAAGCGGTCGCAGGCCGATGGATCGAGCCCGACCAGGGCGAACAGCTCCTTGGCCTCGGCGATGGCCTTTGCCGGCGGCGTGCCGTGCACGATCGGTCCCTGGGCGACCAGGTCGGCCGCCTTGCGGCGCGGGTTGAGCGAGGAAAACGGATCCTGGAACACCATCTGAATGTGGCGGGTTTCGCGGCGAACCTCCTCGCGCGTCATCTTTGCCCAATCCTTGCCTTCGAGCACGATCGAGCCCTTGTCGGGATCAATCAGCCGGACGAGACAGCGGGCGAGCGTCGATTTTCCAGATCCGGATTCGCCGACGATGCCGAGCGTCGCGCCGCGCGGCAGCTTCAAGCAAACGTTCTTCACCGCTGGCGTCACGCGGGCGCGGCGGCCGAGAAATCCACCGGTCCGGTACGTCTTGGAGACGTTGTCGATGCTCAGGATGATGTCGTCGGACAACTGGCGCGCCGGCGCCGCGGTCAGCGGCGGGACGGCGGCGATCAACTGCCTAGTGTAGGGGTGCTGCGGATGGTTGAGGACCGAAGCTGCGCCGCCCAGTTCCACGATCGAGCCGTGCTGCATGACTGCGACGCGGTCGGCGATTTCCGCGACGACGCCGAAATCGTGGGTGATGAACAGCACTGCGGTCTTCTTGCGCTGCTGCAAGTCGCGGATCAGCGCCAGGATCTGCGCTTGCGTGGTGACGTCGAGCGCAGTAGTGGGCTCGTCCGCGATCAGGACCCTAGGCTCGAGCGCCATCGCCATCGCGATCATGGCGCGCTGGCGTTGACCGCCGGACAATTCGTGGGGAAAAGCGCGCGCGGCGGCGTTCGGATCGGGGATGCGGACGTCCTCGAGCAGCGCCAGCACTTTTGTGCGGATGGCGGCGCGCGACAGCCTGGTGTGGATCGAGAACATCTCGCCGATCTGGTCGCCGATGGTGCGCAGCGGATTGAGCGCGGTCATCGGCTCCTGGAAGATCATGGCGATGCCGGCGCCGCGCACGGCTCGCATCTCGGCCGCGCTGGCTCTCGCGAGATCCCGGCCTTCGAACAGGACGCGACCGGCATCGATGCTGACGCCCTCCGGCAGCAGCCGCATGATGGCGTTGGCCATCATCGACTTGCCCGATCCGGATTCGCCGACGACACATAGGATTTCATTGGCGGCAATCGACAGCGAAACCCCGGACAGCGCTTGCGGCCGGTCGGCGCCGGCCGGCAGCCGCACACCGAGCCCGTCCAGCGTCAGGATGGTGGAGGATGTTTCGCTCATCGCCCCTTCAGCCTCGGATTGAGCGCGTCGTTCAGACCTTGTCCGACCAGCGACACCGCCAGCACCGTCACCAGGATGGCGATGCCGGGAATGGCGGAGACGTACCATTGGACCCGCAGCACATCGCGGCCGAGGCCGATCAGATTGCCCCAGGAGGCGACGTTCGGATCTGACAGGCGCAAAAAGGCGAGCGCGCTTTCGAGTAGGATCGCGACCGCCATCACCACGCTGGCGTAGACGATCACCGGCGGCAAGGCATTGGGCAGGATTTCGCCGAGGATCAGCTGCAGGTCCCGCATGCCGAGCGTCTGCCCGGCCTGGACGAATTCGCGGTTGCGCAGCGACAGGAATTCGGCGCGCGTCAGCCGGGCCGGCGCCGGCCACGATACCACGCCGACTGCGATGGTGACGGTGGTTAGGGTCGAGCCGAACACCGCGACCAGCACCAGGAGCAGCACGAAGTTGGGCAAGGTCTGGAAGGCCTCGGTGATGCGCATCAGCACGTTGTCGATCCAGCCGCCATAAAAGCCGGCGAAGGCGCCGATGAGGACGCCGATCGCGATCGCGATCGCGGTGGCAACGCCGCCGATCAGCAACGAAATACGCGCGCCATGAAAGATCTGCGCGGCGATGTCACGGCCGGAATTGTCAGTGCCCAGCAGGAACTGCGGATTCGAAAACGGCCAGATCAACGGCCGTCCGGCCAGCGACAGCGGCTCGCGCGGATAGAGCCAGCCGGCACTGATAGCCATCGCCACTACGATTAGCAACAGCACCAGCCCGGTGACGGCTGCAGGACTGCGGAAATATCGCTTCACCGCGTCCATGCCGTTAGCCCTCCGCCACGATGCGCGGATCGAGCCGCGCATAGATCAGGTCGACGACGAAATTCACCAGGATCACGAGTAAGGCGGAGACAAAGACGATTCCGAGTAGCGTGTTGAGGTCGCGCTGGACCACCGATTCATAGGCGAGCCGGCCTAGACCGGGCAGCGAGAACACGCTTTCGACCACCACCGAGCCGCCCAGCATGGTTCCGGCCTGCAGCCCGATCAGCGTCACCATCGGCAACAGCGCGTTGCGCAGCACGTGGCGGGTCACGATCCGGGTCTCGTCGAGCCCCTTGGCGCGTGCGGTCCGGACATAATCGAGATTGAGCACCTCGAGCATCGAGGCGCGCATGATGCGTAGATAGATGGCCAGGAAGATCAGCCCAAGCGTCAAAGTGGGAAGAACGAGGTGACGGGCGATGTCGATCGTGCGCCAGATCCCGGTCTGGATCGCGCCGATGTCCTCGAAGCCGCCGGCCGGCAGCCACTGCAGATAGATCGAAAACACCACGATCGCCATTAATCCGAACCAGAATGACGGAGTGGCGTAAAAAATTAGCCCGGCGATAGAGATCAGCGTGTCGGGCCATTTGTTGACGCCGCGAGCGGCGACCACGCCGAACAGAATCCCGAAACAGAACGCGAACGACAGTGACGCCGTCATCAGGAGGATGGTCGGAGGCAGCCGTTCCAGGAGCACGGTGGCGACGGGCTTGCCGTAGATCGAAGAAAAGCCGAGATCGAGCCGGACGAGACGCCAGAGATAGTGGCCGAGTTGCACTGGAACCGAAAGATCGAGCCCGTAGAACTTGCGCAATTCGCGCGCGGTGGCGGCGTCGCCGCCGCCCATCTGCGCCATCATCGCATCAACGGTGTCGCCCGGCGCGAACTGCAGCAGCAGGAATATGCCGATCAGAATCAGGAACAGGGTAGGGATTGAGGCGGCCAGGCGCCGCCCCGCAAGTCTCAAGATGCGCATCGGGACATCTTGTCGGAGTTTACGTCACGCGGAAAGCCAAAGATCGTGCCAGCTGGCCGACCCCCAGCGGGGTGTGTTGGAATGATTGTGCGCTTTGGCGGTGATGACGGTGACGAAAATCTGCTCGATCGGCATCCAGACCGGCAGCTCCGTGTTCACCTCCTTGACGAATTCGGCGTACAGCGCCTTGCGTTTCGCCGGATCGATCTCGGTGGCCGCATCATCGATGGTCTTGTCGACCGTCTGGTCTTCCCATCCCCACTGGTTGGTCCAGGGCGCGCCCTTGGGCTGGCCCGAGCGGTACCACACCGTGGTCGAGACCGCGGGATCGTTGCGATATTGATGCCAGCCGGTGGCAAGATCGAAGGCGTGCTCGTCGTAGACCTGCTTGAGGAAACCGCCGCCGTCGTTGCGCACGATTTCGACGGGAATGCCTATTTCGGACAGCGACTGCTGGATGAAGGTTGACCACAGCGAGATGTCCTCGCCCCAGGGGGCCGGCAAAAGGCGCAGCGAGAAGCGGGTGCCGGCGGCGCCGGGCTTGAAACCGGCTTCGTCGAGCAGGGCCGCCGCCTTGGCCTTATCGTAGGGATATTGCGGGGTATTCGGCCCCGGATAGAAATCCGTCGAGGTCGACGGGATCGGTCCGGTGCCGAGCTTGGCGAAATCGCCAAGGAAATTGTCGATGAAGAACGGAACGTTGATGGCGTGCGCGATGGCGCGGCGAACGCGGACGTCAGCTAGTTCCTTGCGGCGGAAATTGAATTCGATGGTGTTGGTCCGGGCGTTGCCCTCGTTGCCCTTGGTCGAGACGATGAAGCGCGGGTCCTTGCCGAGCCTTGCCATGTCTGAAATCGTCAGGCCCGAGAACGGGCTGTAATGCAGTTCGCCGGCTTCCATCTGCGCCGCTGCCGCCGCGCGGTCGGTGATGACGCGCCAGACGATGCGGTCGAGATAGGGCGCATTGGGCCGCCAGT
>JBAUUA010001041.1:0-1549 GCA_049582465.1 Bradyrhizobium sp.
CCGGATAGCCGCAGCGACTCACGCGGCGTTGGTGAGGGCGTCGACGATCTCGTCGACCACCTCCTCGACCAGCACCTTGTCGTCGCCCTCGCCCATCACGCGGATCACGGGCTCGGTGCCGGAGGAGCGGACCAAAAGGCGGCCGTGGCCGTTGAGGCGCTTCTCGCCGTCGATGATGGCGGATTTGACCTCGGCGTCGTCGAGCGGCTTGCCGTTCTTGTAGCGCACGTTCTTGAGCACCTGCGGCAGCGGCTCGAAGCGATGGCACAGTTCCGACACCGGCTTGTTGCTGCGCTTGACCACGGCGAGCACCTGCAACGCGGCGACGAAACCGTCACCGGTCGTGGTGTAGTCGGAGAGGATGATGTGGCCGGACGGTTCGCCGCCGACGTTGTAGCCGTGTGTGCGCATGTGCTCGAGCACGTAGCGGTCGCCGACCGGCGTGCGCACCAATTCGAGCCCGAGGCTGTCGAGATGGCGCTCGAGGCCGAGATTGGACATCACGGTGGCGACCACGCCCGGACGCTGCAGGCGGCCGTCTTCTTTCCAGCTTTCGGCGATGACCGCGAGCAACTGGTCGCCGTCCACCACATGGCCGCGCTCGTCGACGATCATCACGCGGTCGGCGTCGCCGTCGAGCGCGATGCCAAGGTCGGCGCGCACCTCGCGCACTTTGTGCGAGATCGCGGCGAGATCGGTGGAGCCGCATTCCTTGTTGATGTTCATACCGTCCGGCTCGACGCCGATCGCGACGACCTCGGCGCCCAATTCCCACAGCGCGCCCGGGGCGACTTTGTAAGCGGCTCCGTTGGCGCAATCGATCACAACGCGCAGACCGGACAGATCGATCGCGCGCGGCAGCGTCAGCTTGGCGAATTCGATGTAGCGGTCCTGCACGCCGTCGATGCGCCGGGCGCGGCCGAGATCCTCGCTCTTGGCGAGCTTCTTCGATAGATCGGCGTCGAGCAGGGCCTCGATCTCGCTTTCGACCTGGTCGCTGAGCTTGAAGCCGTCCGGTCCGAACAGCTTGATGCCGTTGTCGGCGTAAGGGTTATGCGAGGCCGAGATCATGACGCCGAGATCGGCGCGCATCGAACGCGCCAGCACGCCGACCGCCGGCGTCGGGATCGGACCGGTGAGCAGCACGTCCATGCCGACCGAGGTGAAGCCAGCGACTAGCGCCGTCTCGATCATGTAGCCGGAGAGGCGGGTATCTTTGCCGATCAAGACACGATGCCGGTGTTCGCCGTGCTTGAAGACCAGCCCAGCGGCCTGGCCGACCTTGAGCGCCAACTCCGGGGTGATGACCCGGTTGGCCCGGCCGCGAATGCCGTCGGTGCCGAAATAACGACGAACCATGAACTACCCCTGACGCCTACTTTACGGTTTCGAGCCCGGTATGGCTGGTTTATTGGCGGACGGCAACGCCAGCCCGCGCGGCCGCATAATAGGGCCAACGCCGTGAATTTACTTCAAAAATTATGAGCAATCGTTACCGCTCGCCGTTAACAAACGGTGGCTGGGTCCACCTTTCCGGCAAAAATACCGC
>JBAUUA010001042.1:0-2745 GCA_049582465.1 Bradyrhizobium sp.
ATGCCCGTCCGCTTGTTCCTGTCCTCCGGCGATCTGGTTGCCGACCGCCGGTTCGATTTTGCGCGCGATCTGCAGCTGAAGGGCGATCTGGTTGCGGCTGCCGATCTGTTGCTGCAGGCGACGGCGCTTGCGCCCGGCTTTGCCTCGGCCTGGTTCACGCTCGGCGAAATCCGCGAACGGCTCGGTGAGCGCGATGCGGCGATTGCGGCATTTCGCAAGGCGTACGAGGTCGATTCCGAAGACCGTCATGGCGCCAGCCTGCGGCTGATGCTGCTCGGGGCCGAGCGGCTGGCGGCGATGCCGCCGGCCTATGTGCGCGCATTGTTCGATCAATACGCGCCGAAATTCGAGACCGCGCTGGTCGACGATCTCGGCTATCGCGGGCCCGCGCTGTTGTTCAAGGCGGTGCTGGCCACCCGCGCGGCGGTCCGCAAGCCCGCCTTTTTCAGGCGCGCCGTCGATCTCGGCTGCGGCACCGGGCTTGCGGCGGCGGCCTTCGCCAAGAATGTCGATCATTTTACCGGCGTCGACCTGTCGCCGCGGATGATCGAGAAGGCGCGCGCGACCGGGCTTTATGCCGAACTCGAAGTCGACGACATGTTGCAGGCCTTGCGCAGCAAGCCCGAGACCAGCGCGGAACTCATTCTTGCCGCCGATGCGATGGTCTATGTCGCCGATCTCGCGCCTGTACTGGCGGAGGCCAGGCGCGTGCTGGTGTCCGGAGGCGTGCTCGCGTTCACGACCGAAACTCATGACGGCGAGGGCGTCATCATCGGCGAGGGGCTGCGCTACGCGCACGGCGCGGATCATGTACGCGCGTTGGCCGAAGCGGCTGGACTGAACCTGTGTCTTCTTGAAGACCGCTCCGCCCGCAACGAGGACAACATGCCGGTGCCCGGCCTCGTGGCAGTCGCGACAAAACCCTGAATATCGCCGCACGGAATTAGCGCGCGGCGGTATTGCGCGGCGTTGCAGAACTTCGCGCTTGCCGTAGCAGCGCGAATGTAGATCAATGCTTCCACAAGAGTATGATCCGGAAAAGTGGGAACCGGTTTTCCGAAAAGATCATGCTCAAACAAAAGATGAAGGCGAGCATGATTCAACTCGGTTGAATCATGCTCCCCGGGAGAAAACAAAAATGAACCGAAAACAGACCAGGCGCCAATTCGGCGCCACTTCGCTTGCTGCGATCGCCGCCTCCGTGCTGCCCGCGCCTTACGTCCGGGCCGCCGAGAAGAAATACGATCCGGGCGCGACCGACACCGAAATCAAGCTCGGCCAGACCGTGCCGCACAGCGGCCCGGGTTCGCTCTACGGCGTGTTGGGGCGCGTCGGCGAGGCCTATTTCCAGATGCTGAACGAAAAGGACGGCATCAACGGGCGCAAGATCAAGTTCCTCACCATGGACGACGCCTACAGCGCGCCGAAATGCGTCGAGGCGACGCGGCGCCTGGTCGAGCAGGAGGAGGTGCTGGCGCTGTTCGGCTCGCTCGGCACCGCGCCGCAGACCGCCGTGCATAAATATCTCAATTCCAAGGGCGTGCCGCAGCTCCTCCTCAACACCGGCGCGTCGAAGTGGAACGATCCGAAGAACAACAAATGGACCATGGCGGGGCTGCCGCTCTATCCGACCGAGGCGCGCATTCTCGCCCGGCATGTCGTGGCGGTGAAGCCGAACGCGAAGATCGGCATCCTCTACCAGAACGACGATTTCGGCCGCGATTTCCTCGGGCCGTTCAAGAAGGTGCTGGCGGACGCCGGCGGCGCGGCGAGCGTGATCATGGAGCAGACCTATGATCTGACCGAGCCGACGGTCGATTCCCAGCTCATCAATCTCTCGAAGTCGGGCGCGGACACCTTTTACAACATCACCACCGGCAAGGCGACGTCGCAGTCGATCCGAAAAGTCGCCGAGCTCGGCTGGAAGCCGCTGCAACTGCTGTCGGCGGGCTCGACCGGCCGCTCGATCCTCAACGCCGCGGGTTTCGAGAACGCCAAGGACATCGTCGCGATCCGCTATTCCAAGGAGGCGGGGCCGGGGCGCTGGGAAAAGGACAAGGACCCGATGGCGTTCGAGGCGCTGCGCGCGAAATACCTGCCCAATGTCGATCCCGACAACACCATCGCCTATGCCGGCTACGGCCAGGCGGTCACGATGGGCGAAATCCTGCGCCGCTGCGGCGACGACCTGACCCGCGCCAACGTGCTGAAGCAGGCCTCGACCTTGGCCGGCTATCACTCGCCGTTCTTCCTCGACGACATCAATTACAGCTACACGCCCGACGACTACTCGCCGATGAAGACGCTCCACATCTCGATCTTCGACGGCAAGGACTGGCAGATTTCCGAAAAGGCGGTCACGGAATAGGCGGCCGCCGCCCCTCGACGAAACCACACGGGCGGCATAGCTCTAGGCTGTGCCGCCCCGTATCCAGACCCAGTCTCCGATCGAACCGGCCGACCTGCTGTCGGACCGCTTCCGCCGCTGGTTTGCCGGCCGCGGCTGGTCGCCGCGCGAGCATCAACTTGAATTGCTCGCAAAGGCCCGCGACGACCGCTCGGCGCTGTTGATCGCGCCGACCGGCGCCGGCAAGACGCTGGCCGGATTTCTGCCGACGCTGGTGGAATTGAGCGCGATTCCTGAGCGTGCTGGCTCTGCCGCCTCATCGCCAATGCGCGCTTCCGCAACATCGCCGGTGCGCTCTTCCCCCCTCCCCCCGCGAAGCGGTGGGGAGGGGTCGGGGG
>JBAUUA010001043.1:0-6391 GCA_049582465.1 Bradyrhizobium sp.
CGGCAAGGACATCTACAAGCTCGAGCTATCGGCCGATGGACGCTGACGCGCCTTTCAAGCCCTGCGAATCCGGCTAGATTGCCGCGCGATGTCCCGCGCCGACAAATCCCATCCCCTGACCAAAGCCGAGGCCCGCCGGATCTGGCTGCGCGCCCAGCGGTTGGACACGCGCGCGCCGTTCGGCGACGGGCCGGCCGCGACGGCGGCCGCGGTCGAACATCTCGGCTACGTGCAGATCGACACCATCAACGTCATCGAGCGCAGCCACCACCATATTCTCTGGAGCCGGATTCCCGACTACCGCCGCGCGGATCTGCGCCAGGCCCAGAGCGTCGACAAGACCGTGTTCGAGTACTGGACCCATGCGCTCTCCTACGTGCCGACCAAGGATCTCCGTTTCTTCATCCCGGCGATGAAACGCCACAAGCGCGAGGGCCATAAATGGCTTTCGTCGGTCAAGCCGGCCGACCTGCGCATGGTGCGGCTGATCCGGCAGGGCGGCGCGCTGACCATCCGCGACATCGACGACGACGTGCTGGTCGACAAGGAGCATCTGTGGGCGAGCCGCAAGCCCTCGAAGCGGGCGCTGCAACTGGCCTTCTATACCGGCGACCTTACCATCAGCGAACGCAACGGCATGCTCAAGACCTATGAACTGATGACGCGTCACTTTGGCTGGGACAAGCCGCCGAAGGGCGCATCGGCGCGGGAGGCCACCGCCTATCTGCTCGACCGCGCGCTTCGCGCGCAGGGCGTCGTCAGTCTCGATTCGGTCTGCCATCTGGACGCGCCGAGCAAGCCCGCGGTCCGACGCGCGATCGAGGCGCGGGTCCGCCGCGGCGAGCTCACGCCGGTTGCGCTCGAAGGCGCGGGCAAGCAGGAGCATTGGGCGGAACCCGCGACGCTGGAAAATGCCGGCAACGCAGCGTCTGAACTGGTTCACCTTCTCTCGCCGTTCGATCCCCTGATCATCCAGCGCAAGCGCACGCACCTGTTCTTCGATTACGAGCACCGCTTCGAGGCCTACTTGCCGAAGCAAAAGCGGGTGTTCGGCTATTTCGCGCTGCCGGTCGTGGCCGGCGAGGACATCATCGCCGCGCTAGATCTCAAGACCGACCGCCAGAATCGCAAGCTTCTGCTGCAGAAATGGAACTGGGTCGGCGCGGGCGGGAAAAAGGGCGCGCGCAAGGAACTGAAACGCCGCATCGAGGAGGAACTGCACCGGTTCGAGCGGTTCCAGCTAGCGGAGTGAAGGTTTTCCCGCGGAACTGATTGCCTCCAGACAGGTTGATTCAATAACCGGATTTCGGAGGCGACATGAGCACCACCGACCAATCGATCCTGGAAAAGATCACCGCCCGCATCAAGGAAATCATCCGGATCGCCGAGGATGCCGCCAGCCACGCGACGAAGGCCGAAAAGCCGCCGCGGGCGAAGAGACGCGTCACCGATTTGATGGAAAGCTGACACCCGCATCGTTAGGCGAGCGCCGCACTGCGAGACCGTCAAGCGCCATCGCCAGCGCGATCCCCACCCCATAGGCCACCATGTCCCAGGCTGAGAAGATGCGGCCGAGCAGCAGCGCGCCGGCGAGCGTCAGCCGAAAGGCGTCGAGTGCGGGCGTATGAACCAGCCGAAACAGTTCGACGATGATGGCGATCGCGGCTGCGATCAGCGCGATGCCGGGCCGTGACAGGCGCGAGCCGGCGAGCGCCGCCAAAAAGAACACCATCGCTCCCCACAGCACCGAGCCGCCATATTTGACGATGAAGGCGGGCAATCCGAGGCGGAGCCCGAGCCCACGCAGCGCAAGGCCGCCCACGATGATCGCGGCGCACAGGCAGACGCGGGCGACCGTCACGACGCCGGAGCCTCGGCCAGCGGGATCGTCAGCTCGAACGCGGTGCCGTTTTCAGAATCGATGAGGCGGATGGTGCCGCCATGGGCGTCGAGCATGGCGCGCACGATGGCGAGTCCCATGCCGGTGCCACCGGAGTCGCGGCGCGTGGTGAAAAAACCGTCGAAGATCTGCGCCCGGTTGTTGGGCGAAACGCCTTCGCCATTGTCGCGGACGGTGACTTTCAGCAGGTCTTGCTGCCGCGCGGCGGTTAGCTCGAGCGTTGAGCTGCCATGGCGCACCGCGTTGTCGGCGAGATTGGAAAAGATGATCGTGGCATTTTCCTGCGATATGCGCATCGGCATATCCAGCTCGCCGCCAGCGCGGATGTCGGGCGAAGCGAACGCCGAACGCAGGCCGGCGATGGTGTCCGAGAGTTTGACGACGCCGAGCGCGACCGGGTTTTCGGCGCGCGCGAAATCGCGCAGGCGGCCGGATATCTTCGCCAACCGGTCGGCGTCGGCGATGATGTTGTCGAGGAATTTGCGCCGGTCGTCGTCGTCCATCGATGGCGCGTCGACGTCGTCGCGCAACAGTTCGGCGGCGCCCTGGATCGAGGTCAGCGGCGATTTCAATTCATGCGACACGTGGGTGGCGAAGGTCGAGATGAAATTGGAACGCGTATCCAGCCGCCGCGCCATGTCGAGGAAACTCTGCGACAGCCGGGCGAACTCGCTGGTGCCGCGGCGCTTCAGCGGGGCCAGCGCGTCGCGGTCGCCCTTGCCGATCAGATTGCTGCGCTCGATCAGCTCCCGCATCGGCGCGGTGATGGTGCGGTGAAACAGGAAGCCGATCAGGAGCGTCGGCACGATCATGAAGAGTGTCGCGAGCGCGACCTTGGCGCGCTGATCATACAGATAGCGAAATACGTTGCTGGGCGTGCGCGAGGCATAGACGACGCCGGCGATCTGGCCGCGAACGATGACCGGCATCGCGGTGAAGACCCGCATGCCGGTGCCGCGGCTCATGGAATAGAGCGAGGGCTGGTCGTGCTTGGAAATGCGCACGCGCAGGGCGCTGCTGAAACGTCCCTGCAGCGCCTCGGATACCTCTTCCAGATGCGCAAGCGACGTCCCGATCTCCTCGCGGCCGGCGATGACCGTGCCAAAGGGGTCGAGCAGCCGAAATCCCGCGAGCGTCAGGTTCTGGGTGGCCAGCAGATCGGGCATCATGCGCGCGCCGAGGGCTACGAAGGCGGGATCGGCCGGCGCGGAGGCGGTATGCGCCGGGGGCCGCGGCGGCAACACGCTTTCCTTGGCCAGCTCCAGCTTCGGCCAGATCGGATGATACGGTTCGTCCGCCGGTTTTGGCGCGGTGGGCGGGATCCTTGTGCCCAGCGCCACGCTTTCCGGAACGGCGGTCTCGACCTCGCGCTTGAAGACGGCGGCGAGCGCGGCGCTCTGCGCGATCAGTTCGGACTCGGTCTGCTGGATCAGCTGGTTCTGGTAGAGTTTCAGGAAATACAGGCTGAACAGCGGCAGCAGCAGCACGCTGACCAGCACCAGAAACACGACGAGACTGAGGCTCGGCCGCCACTTCTGCCGCGGGGACATCGATCGAGTGGCGTCGGTCAACGCGACGCCTCGCAGCGTCCCAGCTTGAAGCCGACGCCGTGGACGGTCTCGATCACGGAATCGCACCCCGCAGCGGCCATCTTGGCGCGGATGTTCCGGATGTGGCTGTCGATGGTGCGGTCGGCGACGTGGATGTTGCCGGCATAGGCGGCATCGAGGATCAGCTCGCGGGTGAAGACAAAACCCGGCCGCGCCAGCAGCGTGCGCAGGATCGAGAATTCGAGTGCGGTGAGCGAAACCGGCTTATCCGCGAATGTCGCGGTGTGTGCGTCCGGGTCGATCGCGAGGCCGCCATGGCGCCTTACTTTGGTTTCCGGCGCCGCGGGCGCGCTGCGGGTGCGCCGCAGGATCGCATTGACCCGCGCGACCAGTTCGCGCGGACTGAAGGGCTTTGTCACGTAGTCGTCGCCGCCGATCTCGAGGCCGAGAATGCGGTCGATCTCCTCGTCGCGGGCCGACAGGAACAGGATCGGCGTGTCGGCTGTCTTCCTGATCTGGCGGCAGACTTCGAGGCCGTCCATCTCGGGCATGCCGATGTCGAGCACCACGAGGTCATGGACGTCGCGGTCGAACTGGCGCAGCGCCTCCTTGCCGTCCGGGGCGATCGAGATCGCCATCCCGGTCTTTTCAAATGCAAAGCGCACGACGTCACGGATATGCGGGTCGTCGTCGACGACGAGAATCGAATGAGCCATGGTCGCGCTAGCCTTTGCCGCTTTCGACGGAAGTGGGCGGTATATAGGGATTGTTAGCCAAATATCGTTGCAGGCGCCACGTCCGAAAACCCCAGGCGCGCCAGTTTTCCAGACGTCGTTCTGACAAACGTTTCGACCGGTTCGCAAGTCCACAACCGTTGACTGGAGCGCCGGAATCTGCGGCAGTCGGGGTTCGAGTGCGGGCAGGGCCTCTGGTCCTAGCGAGCGCAGATAGTTCATATCGAGCCAAGGTCCTGTGCCTTGGGCTTCCCGGCTATGCGCCAAATTGTACGCGGCGATGATCCGCGGGGCATTGATAAAACAGCAGCCGTACAACACCAGCGCCAGCGTAACGGCATTGGCCGTGATCAACCAGGAAATCGGTTTCCGGAGCGTGATCTGGACCAGGATCAACAGAAGCCCCGCGGCCACCAGCCCCATCCAGATGAAGGCCGCGAGCCGCAAATACGTCAGCGAGAAAGCGGCGACATAAAGATCGAGCCGGAAAATCGAGGAGATGACGAGCAGCACGTTCTGCCCGATCCATGCCGGCACCAGCGGCCGGATCAGCCGGGATTGCTCCGCAGGCCCACCAGGGCGCATCGCAATCAGCACGAAACCTGCGGCGAGCAGCGCGGTGACGATCAGCGGATAGGCGCCGCGATGGGCGTATTCGGCGTGGCTCATGCCGTCGGGCAGCGTCGCGCCGCCCCAGAGATAGACCAGATCGAGCCCGCTCTGCAGCGCGAACAGCGCGTTGAACAGGATCAGCGAGCGCGACATGGCCTGCACGCCAAGCAGATAGTCCGGGCCCAATGGCATGGCGGCGTCGACGCCGCGTTCGGATTGGCGCACCAGCCTCGGTTTGATTCGGCGATGGATCAGTGGCCAGATGGTGCAAGCGATCAGGATCCAGAACAGCGTTCGCGAAAGATCGAGATGGTCGAAGAGCACGCGCAGATCAATCTGCATCAAGCGATGTTCGATCAGCGGATTCGCCGACGACAACAGGGTCAGGAAGACTGCGAAGATGCTCAGCGGCACGATCCAGCCGACCAGCGAGCCCAGCCATCCCGGCGTCAATGCCTTCATGTAGCGGAGCGCGCCGAACAGATCGAGGGCCAATCGGAATGGACCTCGAAGGGGAACGGTCACGGCTTCGAGCAGGTTTCGTTGCCAGGACGTGGCTTCGCGAGCCGTCACGATGTTGACGAATAACGCCGTTGCCAGCGTGCTCACGATGACCGAAAGAAGGTTGACGTCCTCGATCACCGTCGCCAGTCCGGCGACGAACACCGCGGCCATGATGATCGTGGTTTTGCGTGTCGCCTGCACGCGATTGCCGGCAACGCCGGCGATGCCGAGCAGGCCTAGAAACAGCGCGAGCGAAATGCCGACGTCCCAGCCGTAGAACAGCCAGTCCGCCAGCGCGACGCCGGTGGCGGCGAGCAGGAGCGGGGCGAGCAGCGGACGGGCGGGGGCGGGAGAAAGTTCTAAATCGGATGCAGTCGCAATCGACATGGATTATTTCCCTGGCGTGACGAGGGTGAGGTGTCGGGTTTTGGGTGAGGGGCCGGATTTGGGCGCGCCACTTCTCGGCAGCGCGATGATTTTCGAGCGGGCCGGCAGCGTCTCCAGCCACCAGCCGTCCCGCAGCAGCCGCTGCGGCAGCCGTAGCCGGGAAACTGGAATCAAGATGATCTTCGCCATAGCCGGACCATGCCCGGCCGGTTGGCAGCGCGTTTGCCCGGCCTGCTCAGGATTTGCGGATTTTTGTGCAGGTTTTGCGCAGACGGCGGCGGCAATATCCGGGAGCCTGTCTTGCGGGCAAGCAGCCATGCCGCGACCGCATCGCGATCCCGGCAAATCCCGCTATGTCACCTGCTCGCCGGGATGCTAAGACCGCGCCCGCAAACCTGCCGCTACCAAGAAGAAACTCGGGGAGAAACTGATGACGTCCACCACCACCTTCGCCGCGCCCGGCGCCGCCAGCAGCGAGCTCGAAACCTCGACGATCCGCGCGATCTCGTGGCGCCTGATTCCATTCCTGGTGCTGGCCTACTTCTTTTCCTATCTCGACCGCGTCAATCTCGGCTTCGCCGCGCTGACCATGAACGCGGAACTGAAATTCTCGCCGACCGTGTTCGCCTGGGGCGCCGGCATCTTCTTCATCGGCTATTTCCTGTTCGAGGTGCCGAGCAATCTGGCGCTGGAAAAATTCGGCG
>JBAUUA010001044.1:0-3260 GCA_049582465.1 Bradyrhizobium sp.
CGGCCATGATCAAGATCAATTTGGGTCGATTTCCCGCACCATTGTCACCTGCGACGGCGTCAATTCAAGGCTAAACACGGCCGTAGCCTCTGCCCTAGTACCGCTCGACGGCCAGCAGATGGTCCAGCCGCTCCCGCATGGCCTTTTGCAGGTCGTAATCGGGGCGGCCGAACCCTTCATTGCGGCGGGCGATGAACTCGTCCTGCTCCCGCTGCAGGGCGCGGCCGGCGCGCGGGCTGTCGGAAGTCGCCTCGCGGACCACCTTGGTGTTCACGGCGTTGATCTGGCGGTCGAGATTGGCAAGCTCGGGATTGGCGCAGATCGCCTTTTCCACGGGGCGCCGGGCCCTGGCGCAATCAAAGCTCGGCTTGTTGTAGACCGCCATCAGCGCGCCCAGCCGCTCCAGTTCCTGCGCCAGCGATTTGTAATTGCCTCGTGCCGCGGCATGATCCGGGTTCAGTTTGATCGCGGCGCCGAAATCTGCGAGCGCGCGCGGCCGGTCGCCCTTGCGGCGCCAGAGTTCGCCCCTGGCATTGAAGATGTCGGCAAGCGTGGGATCGAGCCGCAGCACCATGTCGTAGTCGCCGATGGCGCGGTCGATCTGGTCCATGCGGTCGTAGGCGCCGGCGCGCGCGATCAGCGCCTTGATGCGATCAGCCTTCAAGGCCTTCTCGTTGCCGATCAGCGCACCGCAAACGGCGATGATCTTGTCGGAATCATTGGCGGCCGCCGCGGCCACGCAAGGCGCGGGATCGACCTGCAGGTCGGTGGCCGATTCGGCGCCTGTCGCCAACGCCCCGTGCGGCAGCGCCGACCCCAGCAGAAAAGCCGCGGCCGCTGTTCGGATCAGCGCTGCTGGAAAAAATCGCATCACCTTGCCCCAGCGAATCGGGCCATACTGGAGAGGCATTCGTCAAGCGATAGTAGGGCGGATGGATACGGCGGATAGCGAAAAATTTTTGAACCATATTGGACCTTCGAAGACTCAACAGCCATGACAACCATGATCGACGACCGTCGCGTCCGTGTCAGCGTTGCGGCACCTGCGCGATATTTTTATTTCTACATGGCGCTGGCCTGCACGGCCGTCGCCTTCCTCGGCTTCGCGCCGACCTACTGGCTGCCGCTGGCTTCGGGATCGTTCTCCTCGACGCCCGTGGTGCACCTCCACGGCCTCCTGTTTTTCACCTGGACGCTTTATTTTGCGTTCCAGACCTGGCTCGCCGCGTCCGGGCGGATCGCCCGGCACCGGACGATGGGCATGATCGGCGTGTCGCTGGCGACCGCGATGACCATCCTCGGCTTCCTGGTGGCGGTCAACGCGATGAAACGTTCGGCGGCAATGGGACAGCTCGATGAAGGCATCGCCTTCGCGATCGTCCCGCTCAGCGGAATTCTGTTCTTCGCGGTGGTATTTACCCTGGCCATTGCGAACGTACGCCAGCCGGAAACGCACAAGCGGCTGATGCTGCTGGCGGGCATCTCGATCCTGGACGCGGCGGTGGCGCGCTGGTTTCTCACCTTCCTG
This sequence comes from Bradyrhizobium sp., assembly GCA_049582465.1. Lineage (GTDB taxonomy): Bacteria > Pseudomonadota > Alphaproteobacteria > Rhizobiales > Xanthobacteraceae > Bradyrhizobium. The sequence goes on from JBAUUA010001044.1 coordinate 1,529, forward strand.
GCGCCTCCCGGACCGCCCGGCCCGCCTCCCGTCCCCGTCACCATCGGGCCGGCCTTCGTCGCCTATCTCCTGCTCGTGGTCGCGATCGTTGCCGACTGGCGCACGCGCGGACGGCCGCACCCGGTCTATGTCTATGGCGGCGCGGCGCTGGTGGCGGTGAAGCTCCTGAACTGGCCGATCAGCATGACGCCGGCCTGGCATTCGCTGGCCGGCGGAATATTGGCGCTGGCGCAATAGCCGAAGACGGTTCCCCCAGCCTGATGACGCGCCCGTTTTGATGTTAGACTGACGTCGACATCGAACGGGCGCGACAGGAAGCGGTGGTTTGACGACATTCGAATGGCTCATTGGCCTGCTGCTCGGTGCGGTGCTGCTGTCGGCGCTGGCCCGCCGCATCAAGGTCCCCTATCCGACCTTTCTGGCGATCGGCGGCATGCTGCTGGCCTTCGTGCCGCACGGCCCGGGGTGGACGCTGCAGCCCCATCTGGCGCTGGCGCTGTTCGTGGCGCCGGTGCTGATGGACGCGGCCTACGACACTTCGCTGCGCGATCTCCGGGACAACTGGCTGCCGGTCTCGACGCTGGTATGCGTCGCGGTCAGCGTCACCACCGCCGCGGTAGCCGTGTTCGTCCACTGGCTGCTGCCGGACATGCCCTGGGCCGCCGCGATCGCGCTCGGCGCCATCGTCGCGCCGCCCGACGCGGCCGCGGCGACCGCCATCCTCCGTCAGGTCAACCTGCCGTACCGGATCCTGAAAATCCTCGAAGGCGAAAGCCTGCTCAACGACGCCAGCGCGCTCCTGATCTATCGCGTCGCCGTCGGCGCAGCCGTGGTCCAGCATTTCAGATGGAGCGAGTTTGCGCCGTCGATCCTGCTGGCGCTGGCCGGAAGCCTGGTGGCCGGCTATCTCTTCGCCAGGATTTCGACGTGGACGATGCGGCGCATCACGGACGCACCAAGCTCGATCATCGTGCAGTTCGCCGGCACGTTCACGGTGTGGATCGTCGCCGAGCGCATCGGCCTTTCCGGAATCCTGACCATCGTCGCCTATGCCATCGCCATCGCGCGGACCGCACCGGCGCAGACGCCGGCGCGGCTGCGCGTGCCGGCCTATGCGGTGTGGGATACCGCGGTCTTCGTCCTCAACGTGCTGGCATTCATGCTGATCGGCCTGCAGTTGCGGCCGATCTGGGACCGGCTCGATGATCCCGTGCGGTTGAAATATTGCCTGGTCGCGGCCGCCGTGCTCGGCATCGTCATCGTCACGCGCATCGGCTGGGTGATGATCTATGGCGCCGTGCTGCGGCGATTGATCGCACTCCGGCTCTTTCACCCAAGACGCCTGCGGGAGATCCCGAACATTCGCGGCGGCATCGTCGTGTCGTGGTGCGGCATGCGCGGCATCGTCACGCTGGCGGCCGCCTACGCGCTGCCGCAAGCGTTTCCCTATCGCGACCTCATGCTGTTGACGGCCTTTGCCGTGGTGCTGGGGTCGCTGGTGATTCAGGGCCTCACCCTGCGGCCGCTGATAGCCGCGCTGCACCTGAAGGAAGACAATCCGGTAATCGCCGAAGTCGCGCGCGGCCGCGCCGCGGCGTTCCGGGCCGCACTGGACGAGATCGACGGCGATCCGTCGCAAGAGGTGGAAATCCTGAGGCTCGAATACCGGATTGTCTTCCTTCAGGTGCAGCGCGGCTATCAGCGGCCGCAGGGTGAGGCCCTGAATCACCAG
>JBAUUA010001045.1:0-1800 GCA_049582465.1 Bradyrhizobium sp.
ACGGCGGGTGATCAGGCCTGCCGCGCCGAGGCCGCGATGATCTCCTGCAGGGTGGCGACATGGCGGGCGAAGGCGCCGCGGCCGGCGGCGGTGGCGGTGACCGTGGTCTGCGGTTTCTTGCCGACAAAGGCCTTTTCGACCGCGACGTAGCCGGCCCGCGCCAGCGTCTCGATATGGGCGCCGAGATTGCCGTCGGTCGCCCCGGTCAGCTTTTTCAGCCGGGAGAATTCGAGGCCCGCGGCCGCGATGGGCAGCGCGTTCAGCGCCGCCATGATCTTCAGCCGCAGCGGCTGGTGGATGATATCGTCGAGCTCGGCCATCCCGCTAGCTCCGGCGCATCCAGAGGCCGCCCAGCATCAGCCCGCCGCCGTTTGCCACCGCCATCCACAGATCGAACCAGTCGCCGGAGAAGAAATAGCCGATCAGGGTGAAGGCAGTGACGCCGAGGCCGATCGCCACGAACACCGGCCCGATCCACAACCCGGCGATGGTGTAGACCAGCATGAAATAGATCGGCCAGAACGTGCCCATCGCACGCGGCGTGAAATGCCCGAGCCCGCTGGTGCAGAAGTAGCCGAATGCGAAATACAACAGCAGGGCCGCCAGCATCCTGATATCGAAACTGCGGATGCCGGTTCGGGTTTGGTCGAACGCGCTGACCGCGAACGAACCTGCAATCCCGGCCGCATTGATCGCGATCCAGACATAGCCGGCTTGGTGCGGCCAAACAAACGACGCAGCGTTGCCGGCGAACACCAGCGCGCCCCACATGATCAGCATCAGGCTCGCGAGATTGTAGATGGTCGATTGACGAACCCGGCGCGCGATCTCGGAGATGTCAGACAGCGCCGAGGCGGCTTCCCTGGAATCGATACTGGTCATGATCCGCTCCCGGCTCGCGCGATGTTCTCGGCAATTTCGGACACCGCCTTGGGCGCGCTGACGATGCCCATGTGATTGACGCCCTCGATCAGCTTGACGTCGACCGGGTGCGCGAGGCCGCGCACTGCCTCGGCATATCTGTCCGAAAGCATCAGTTCGTCATCGGCGCCCGCGATGATGGTGATGGGCCTGGTCGCGGCGGCGAGATCGGCGCGGAAGTCCGGATGATTGGCGAAATTGCGCATCAGCCGGTCGCTGTAGGTCGCCGTCAGGATCTTCGCCGAATTCGGCGGCACCGCGAAGGCGAGCACCGGCAGCGCCTCGCAGCAGTCGATGCCGATCTTGCGCAGCGCCAGGAGGCCCAGGATGCGCGGAATGTCGGCGCTGGCCCAGCCGCCGGAATTCGGCCGGTTGGTCGGGGCGCTGTAGCCGAGATAGGGCGCAAGCAGCACGGTGCGATCGAACAGGTTCTGGATCGGCGAAGCGGCGACGCGCAGCGCGAAACCGCCGCCGGCGGAATGGCCGATCAGCGTCAGTGGCGCTGTGGGTGTGGTCTTGCGAACGACCGCGACAAAATCGGCGAGATCATCCTCGAGCTGACCGACAAAGCCGATATCGCCGCGTGTCCCCGACGCGCCATGACCGCGAATGTCGACGGCAAACGTCTCCACGCCATGCGCCGCCAAAGCGCTCGAGAGCGCGTGGATGGTGGTTCCGCTGGAACCGGAAGAGCCGTGGATCACGATTGCCGCCCGGCCGGTCGCCGGACCGGTCGGGGGATAATGACGGAAGCCGAGCGCGGTGCCGTCGCGCGCCTGAAATCGCTCCAGCGCGGGCAGCGAGCTGAAATCGACCGATTTGCGGGAGTCCGAAATCGACGTCAGTTCGGGCGGCCGCCGCAGCGGCGAGGCAATCAGC
>JBAUUA010001046.1:0-4896 GCA_049582465.1 Bradyrhizobium sp.
CGGCACAGCTGATCGCCGAAAGCGCGCAGGCGGCGGGGGCCGCAATCGTCTGCATCGAAGCCGCGGGACGCGACGCGGCATCCGTTGCCGAGGCCGCCGGAGCGGAAGCATGCGACATGCTCGTCACCACCGGCGGCAGCGGCGTCGGCGGCAACGATGCGGTCATCGCCGCCCTGGCCAGGCGCGGCGAGGTCATCGCCCACGGCATTGCGTTGCTGCCCGGCCGAACCGCGGCCGTCGGCAGGGTTGGAAACATCCCGGTGATTGCGCTGCCGGGTGCGCCGGATCCGGCGCTGGCGGCATGGTGGACGCTGGTGCTTCCGATGCTGGACCGCTTGTCCGGGCTTTCGCCGCGGCAGCCCGTCACCCTGCCGCTTGCGCGCAAGATTGCCTCGAGCGTGGGCATTGCCGAACTCGTGCTGCTGGAGCAGATCGAGGGCCGATGGCTGCCCCTGGCGGTCGGCGATTTCACGCTCGATGCGATCGCCCGCGCCGACGCATGGCTGGCGGTGTCGGGCGGGGCCGAGGGCTTTGCTGCAGGCACGCCGGTCGATGCCTATATGCTGCGGGACTGATATAGGGTCTATAGGTTCCCGCATGACCAACGCGCCTTCGCCGAAAAACCGCGATAATGTGGATCAGGACCAGTTCCTGACCATCCTGTCGCGCGAAGAGGCGCTGGGCCGGTTCGAGGCCGCGCTGTTCCCGAAGGCCGTTCCGGGCGAGCCGCGGCCGCTTTCCGATGCGCTCGGCTGCACCCTGGCGCTGGATGTGGTGGCGCCAATCGACGTGCCGCCGTTCGATCGCTCGAATGTCGACGGCTTTGCGGTGCGCTCCGCCGATCTCGCTTCCGCCAGCGAAGCCACCCCGGTTAGGTTCAAGCTGAACGACGAGATCATCGCCTGCGGCACCGCGCCGGCGCGGCCGGTGCTGTCGGGAACGGCGACCTCCATCGCAACCGGCGGCCCGCTGCCGCGCGGCGCCGACGCCGTCGTCATGGTCGAGCATAGCCAGCCTGTCGGGGGGCGTGCGATCGAGATCCGCCGCGCCGCTTCGCCCGGGCAATTCGTCTCCTATGCCGGTTCCGATATCGCGCGCGGCGAGGCGTTGCTGCGCGCCAGCACCGTGATCGGCTCGCGCGAGATCGGCATGTGCGCGGCCTGCGGGATCGCGGAAATCTCGGTTGCGCGGCGGCCGCGCGTCGCCGTCCTCTCGACCGGCGACGAACTGGTGCAGCCGGGCCTGCCGTTGGGGCCAGCCGAAATCTACGACACCAATGGCGCGATCGTCACGGCGGCGGTGAACGAGAACGGCGGCGAAGCGATCTTTCTCGGCGCAATTGCCGACGACGAAGCAAAGCTCGAAACCGCGATGCGCGAGGCGCTTGCGACCAGCGACATGCTGGTCCTGTCCGGCGGCACCTCGAAGGGCGCGGGCGATCTGTCCCACCGCATCATCGCCCGGCTCGGCAAGCCCGGCATCATCGCCCATGGCGTGGCGCTGAAACCCGGCAAGCCGCTGTGCCTTGCGGTCTGCGACGGCAAGCCGGTGGTGATCCTGCCGGGGTTTCCGACCTCGGCGATGTTCACCTTCCACGACATGATCGTGCCGGTGCTGCGGCGGATGGCGGGGCTGCCGCCGCGTTCCGATGCGAAGGTCACGGCAAGAGTCCCGGTGCGGATCGCCTCCGAACTCGGCCGCACCGAATTCGTGATGGTGTCGCTGGTCGAGGCGACTGACGGCCTGATCGCCTATCCCTCCGGCAAGGGATCCGGCGCCATCACATCGTTCGCGCAGGCCGACGGCTTCCTGAAGATCGATGCGCTGGCCGACCAGATGCCGGCCGGCACCGAGGCCGAGGTGACGCTGTTCACGCCGCATGTGCGGGTGCCCAATCTCGTCATCGTCGGCAGCCACTGCACCGGGCTCGATCTGGTGACAGCGCAGCTTGCGCATGCCGGCCTTAACGTGCGTTCGATCGCGGTCGGCAGCCTCGGCGGGCTGGCCGCGGCCAAGCGCGGCGAATGCGATTTCGCGCCGATCCATCTGTTCGATGAGAAGACCGAGACCTACAACAAGCCATTTCTCGGCCAGGGGCTCGAACTGGTGCCGGGCTGGCGGCGGATGCAGGGCATCGTGTTCCGCAAGGGCGATGCGCGGTTCGAGGGCGCGAAGGATGCGCAGGCCGCGGTGCGCGCCGCGCTCACTGATGCCGCCTGCATCATGGTCAACCGCAACCAGGGCGCGGGCACCCGCATCCTGATCGACCGGCTGCTCGGCGATAACAGGCCCGACGGCTACTGGAACCAGCCGAAGTCGCACAACGCCGTCGCCGCCGCGATCGCGCAGCATCGCGCCGACTGGGGCATGACCATCGCGCCGGTCGCGCACGCCGCGGGTCTCGGATTCATTCCATTCGCCGAAGAGCATTATGATTTTGCATTGGTGACGGCACGGAAAGATCGCCCGGCGGTACAGGCGTTTCTCAAGGCCCTGGCGTCGGCAGAAGCGCGAGCGGCGCTGACGCAGGCGGGATTCCGGAAGGTCTAGCCCTCACGCTCCACGAGTCGTCCCCGCGAACGCGGGGACCGATAACCACCGATAGCTGTTGTTGTACGAGATGGGGCCCCAGCCCCTTTAGATACACGAGCCTGTGATTATGAGTCCCGGCTCGCGCGGAGCCTGTCATCGGGCGCGCGTTCGCGCGACCTGTGGGCTTGGCCGGGACGACGCAGAGAATTGGTGCGGCCACCCCTCAAATGAACGCCATGCCGCCATTGAGCACGATGGTCTGGCCGGTCATGTAGTCGTTGCCGAGCACCATCAGCACCGCCTGCGCCACTTCATCCGGCTGCCCGAGCCGGCCGAGCGGAATATTGCGCGCCAGATCCGACCGGCCGCGCATCATGTCGGTTTCGATCAGCGAGGGCGCCACCGAATTGACGGTGATGCCTTCTTTGACCAGTCGCGCCGCATAACCGCGCGTCAACCCTTCCATGCCGGCCTTCGACGCATTGTAGTGCACGCCGATGGCGCCGGCGCCGCGCGCGGCCCCTGATGAGATATTGACGATGCGGCCCCAGCGCTTCGCGCGCATCGACGGCGCCACGGCCTGGGTGCAGAGGAAGGCGGATTTCAGGTTGACGGCAATGGTCTGATCGAAGTCGGCTTCGGTCAGGTCATCGATGCCGCGCACGATCGCCATGCCGGCATTGTTGACGAGAATGTCGATTCCACCCAACGCCGCGCTGACCTGCTCGACCATCTTTGCCACCGCGGCGGCCTGCGACACGTCGGCCGCGATCGCGATCGCGCGGCCGCCCTTGCGCTTGATGTCGGCCACGACCGCATCAGCCTCGCTGGCGCGCTCGCGATAATTGACTGCGACGGCGGCGCCGGCTTCAGCGAGGGCTATGGCAATCGCGGCTCCGATGCCGCGCGAGCCGCCCGTCACCAGCGCGATATGGCCCTTCAGTTCCGGCTTGGTAGTCATGATCGAACTCCTCCGGGAGAAGTGAGCTAACCTCCGTCCAGCGCCGCCAACCGCTCCGCTTCCGCAATATCATCCATGGTGTTGGCGTTGAAGAAGGGATCGAGCGGCGTTGTCGGCCACGTCACGGTGGCCAGTCTGTAACGGGCGGTCCAGCGGTCGATCTTCCTGATGTCTTCGACCATCAGTGCGTGGCGAAGCTCCTCGCGCAGCGCCACGCTCCACAATCCGATCACCGGATGCGACTGGCCATCGGAGGCCGCGACCGCGAGCTGCGCGTTCTCTTCGGCGCGCGCCTGGTGCAGGCGTTTTACCAGATCGCGCGGCAGGAACGGACAATCGGCCGCCGCGCTCAAGACCCAGGAAACTTCCGGCCGGTTCGCCGCAGCCCAGTCGAGGCCGGCCAAAATGCCGGCGAGCGGTCCCGGAAAATCCGCAACTGAATCAGGAATCACCGGCAGGCCAAAACTCGCAAACCGCGCCGGATCGCCATTGGCGTTGAGGATCAGCCCGTCGCATTGCGGCTTCAGCCGCGCGATGACGCGCGCGAGGATGGTGCGGCCGCCGATCGTGCGCATCGGCTTGTCGCCGCCGCCCATCCGCCGCGCCAGACCTCCCGCCAGCAGTATTCCCGGGGTCGACGGAAATTCATTCGTCACGGTCGGCGCCCTTGCGCTTGTGACGCGCGGATTCCTCTTCGACGTAGGCGAGGTCCTGATCGTAGACGATGCGCTCCTGGCCCGACAGCGCGATGAAGCGTTTCCCGCGGGTGCGGCCGACCAGCGTCAGTCCGACCTGCCGCGCGAGGTCGACGCCCCATGCCGTAAAGCCCGAGCGCGAAATCAGGATGGGGATTCCCATCCGCACCGTCTTGATCACCATCTCGGAGGTCAGCCGTCCGGTGGTATAGAGGATCTTGTCGGCGGGATCGACGTCATGGCGGAACATCCAGCCCGCGATCTTGTCCACGGCGTTGTGGCGGCCGACGTCTTCGGTGTAGCAGAGCGGCGTGCCCTCCTTGCACAGCACGCAGCCGTGGATCGCGCCGGCCTCCAGATAGAGCGAGGGCATGGTGTTGATGGTGTGCGTCATCTGGTAGAGCCAGGAAGTGCGCAGCTCCGCCTGCGGCAGCGCGACGCTTTCCACCGCTTCCAGCAGATCGCCGAACGCGGTGCCCTGTGCGCAGCCCGAGGTCTGCGTACGTTTCTTCAATTTTTGTTCGAAATTGGTGTGATGCTCGGTGCGCACCACCACCACCTGCAGGTCGTCGTCATATTCGACCTCGGTGACGACGTCGTTGTATTTCAGCATGTTCTGATTGAGCAGATAGCCGAGCGCCAGATATTCCGGGTAGTCGCCGATCGTCATCATGGTGACGATCTCCTGCGCGTTCAGATACAGCGTCA
>JBAUUA010001047.1:0-1762 GCA_049582465.1 Bradyrhizobium sp.
ACCCCGACCATCATCGGGCGCCGCCTCTCGCTGAACGCGCTCGCGGTGCTGCTGGCGCTGGCGTTCTGGACCTGGCTCTGGGGCCCGGTCGGCGGCTTCCTGTCGTCGCCGCTCCTGATCGTCGCGCTCATTCTCAAGGAACACCTGATGCCGGTCGATATGCCGCAGCTGCCGCAGGACTGATCGGGTTTCAGGCGCGCGTATTCCGCAAAAGTGGACACCGGTTTTGCGATCCGAATACGCGCAATTTTCAGGACATGCCATTTTGCGACCGCAAAATGGCATGTGGAACTTACGACCCGGCGAGACGTTTGTGCCATAGATGATTTCAGTATCCCGGGAGCTTTCGATGTCCAGCACAGACGGCGAGATCGGCATGAGAAACCTGTCGGACAGAGTTACCCAGGAACGCCTCGAAAAGGATGTAGCAGCCGTGAAGAACGATATCGCAGCCCTGACCGACCAGATTACCGACGCGCTCAATAGCTTCGCCGGCACCGCCAGGAAGCAGGCGCGCCGCGGCTACAAGCAGGCGCGCGAAAATGTCGATGCCACGGTCGACGACATGACCGAGCGCGGCAGCGCCATGATGGATGCGGCGCAGGACGCGGCGAGCTCGATCGAGGAGACGCTGGAGGACGTGATTACGCAACGCCCGCTCGCGACCGTCGGCCTCGCGCTGGGCCTCGGCTTCCTGATCGGCGTGACGTGGCGCAGGTGAAGCATTTTTCCTGCGGTGGCCTCGTCCTCCAAGACGCCGCGCGAGGGCGCGCGTCTCGAACCATGAGGCCGTCTCGTTTGCCGGTATTTTTTTGAACGGGGCCTAAAATGTTCGCGCGCATGATCGATGATTTCAAGGAATCCACTGGCAGCGCCCTGCGGCTGACGTCGCTCGCGGCCGCCGCCGCGCTGGCGCTGTTCGTGACCACCTGTTTCATCTGCGCGGCCGTGTTCGTCCTGGTGCTGGACAAGTACGGACTGGTGCAGGCCTGCTTTTCCGGTGCCGCCGTGTTCTTCGTGGTCAGCCTCGTCGCCGCCATCAGCTACATCGCGCGCAAGAAGCAGATCGAGAAGGAGGCCAAGGCCCGTGCGCAGGAGGCCGCGAGATCCGCCGCGCACAGCGTGCTTGCCGATCCCATGCTGGTGGCCGCGGGCCTCCAGGTGATCCGCGCCATCGGCGTCAAGCGGCTGATCCCGATTCTCGCCGTCGGCGGCATCGCGCTGGGATTTCTGGCCAGCCGCAGCGCGGCCGCGGGCGATGAGGCGCCTGCGGAGTGAGCTGATCGTCACACCGACCGAGATCGTCGTCACCGGGCTTTACCCGGTGATACATCCCTTTTTCAAGAGAGCTTCTTACGAAGGATGATGGATTGCCGGGTCGAGCCCGGCAATGCGAGTGGCGATTGTGCGCACTCCCGCGCTACGTATTTCCCTGGATTGACGTTTTCAAACAGCAACAGCCACAGCTTCGCGATCTCGCGGCGCATTTCGCCCGAGTTTCGCTGATTACCAGCCCTCGTTGAAAAGAGGGCGCAGGGAATGCCGGGCGCCCGATGCGCCCGATAGCCGCGTGTGCGAAGGTAGTGGTAGTAAGCACACGCGTTAGTCAGGTCACACCGGAAATCGCCCGGCATTCCCGCGCAATGGTTTACGGCTTATTTCGTGCTCTCCCCGGTGACCGGCTTTTTTGCCACCGTCGCTTGCGAAAGTTGCCTTCCGAAAACTTGATACCAGCATCGGGGCATCAGGACCACACGACTTC
>JBAUUA010001048.1:0-2732 GCA_049582465.1 Bradyrhizobium sp.
GAGTTACGGTGATGCCGGCCTCGTGGCACGCGAGGATCTCCAGGCTGCTGAAGTACCCGCGATCGGCAACGGCCTCGAGCGTCTCGGTCTTTAGAACAGCCTTCGCCTATTGGCCAGTTGAGCCCGATCTGAGCCGCTGTTCGTTACCTCATGCGCCACAATCAGATGGTGCTCGGCATCCACGGCGACCTGCACGTTGTAGCCGACGACGCCGGAACCACGTCCGCTCGTCGCCATCGAACGGCTGTCGGGATCGGTCAGTGAGATTTGCTGGTCAGGAGAAGCCAGCATCTGCTTCTCGTAAACAGCAAGCTTGCCCATTTCCTCCTTCAGTTTTGTGAGTTTCTCGTTGAGCTTCGTCACCTTCGCCGCCAGCGCCTCCGTCGGCTCCTGCCGGTCGGCCGTGTCAAGTTGGCTCAGATAGCGCGCGACGCTCTCCTCCAGCTGGGCACGCCGCCGTTCCACCTTCGCCCGCGTGAAGTTCTTGTCCCGGTTGTTCACGGCCTTGAACTTGCTGCCATCGATGGCAACGCTCGCTGTCGCGAGAAGGCCGATCCCACGGCAGAGTTCGACGAAGCGCGCACATACCTTGCGCAGCGCCAGGCCATTGTCTTTGCGGAAGTCCGCGATCGTCTTGTGATCAGGTGCGAGCCGACCCAGCAGCCACATGAGCTCGACATTGCGCCCGGCCTCTCGTTCCAGCCGCCGGCTCGACTGAACCCGGTTCAGATAGCCGTAAATGTAAAGCTTAAGGAGAACCGACGGGTGGTACGATGGTCGCCCAGTCGCCGCCGGCTCCACTCCCTCAAAACTCATCTCAGCCAAATCGAGCGCATCGACAAAAACATCGATCACGCGAACAGGGTTGCTCTCGTCAATTAAATCATCGAGGCATTCGGGCAATAACGTCCATTGCCCGCGATCCGCCTCCTCAACGAAGCGCCTCATCGATTCCCCCATAGAATCACGGGAGAATCATAACAGCACCAACGCGTTTTCACACAGCCAGGGTCATGTGTGGACGACGCCCGCTATGCAAGAAGAATCTGACGTTTGGCTTGCGGTCGGGTGCAAGTCATGTGTCCGGCCTCACATGATGATCCTCCTGTCAATGGCTTTCTGCCGACGGCGATCCGAGGTGAGCTCTCTTGCTGCAGGGCTTCCCTGCTAACCTCACATCCGGCGGGATGGTGATCCCGACCACTGTCCCACATTCGGGACGGGAGAGCTTCGAAGGAACGGCACCACTCTGTGAAGACGGCGCCGAAGCGCCATGCCGGACAACGGCGACGTTCCCTCGGATCACCGGACCGCAGTGCCGTTGCAGCGCGGGCCCGGTTGCGGAGACGGTTAGATGGAGGGCTTCATGACCGCACCCTCAAGCATCACACCGTCAATGACGAACCGCCATAAGGCAATCAGGAGTTTGCGCGCGAGCGCCACCACCATGACCTTGCGAACGCGGCGGCCAGTCGAGCCGACGCGCTCTCGGAACCAGACCACCTGCGCGGCGCCCGGCTGGTAGCGTTGCCAAAGCCAGGCCAATTCGACCATCACCGTTCTGAGCCGACGGTTGCCTGCTTTTCCGATGCCCTGCTCACGATCGATGCCCCCGCTGCTGTACGGGGTCGAGGTAAGGCCGGCGTATGATCCGAGTGCCTTGCCATTAGCGAAGCGTCGGGTAAAGGCTTCTCGCACCAGCACGGTTGCGCTCTGCACACCGATGCCGCGCAGGCTGATGAGTTGCTGGATCATTTTACCGGCCTGGTCCGGAGCATCGGCTTTAGCGACGGCATCACGTTCAAGTTCTAACTCCGCGATCTGCGCAAGTACGAGTTCCAGCCTCGTAAGCAAACGCGCGATCTTGGCCAGTGCATTTGGCGGTATCGGATCGCCAAGGCCGGTCCGCAGCTCAGTCAGCCGGCGACGTCGGCTTTGCAGAAGGGGGTTGTAGTCGTCAGCGCCAAGCGTCGCCAGAACGGCGCCGATCCGATTCACCAGGCCGACACGCTCGGAGACCAACTCACTCCGCTCCCGGACACACCGCCTCGCATCCTCATCGGCTTCGTCTGGGATTGGCACCATCGAACAGACGCGGGGCTCACCGCGAAGCCAGGCAAGCAAAGTGCGCAACAACAGCTCCGCATCGGTGCCATCCGATTTGACGCGGCGCATGCGCCGGTCCACCGGTACACTCGAAGGCTGGACGACGTGCACCTCTATGTCGTGCGCCATGAGCCATCTCGCCAGCCAAAACCCGCACCATCCGGCCTCGTAGCTGGTGATCACGCGCTTGACCGAGCGGCCAGCGGCAGCAGCTCGGGTTCGGTAGCCGTCAATCGCTGCCAACAGATCATTTTTATCCGGCTTGATAGTCCGCTTCGCCTTGGTCTGCGAAAGGCCAGGCACCTGCGCCGCTAACACCCAGCTCTTGTTGCTTAACTCAATCGCGAGAACGAGCGTTTGATCGTAATCGACAGAGCGTGGCAGAATGTTGGTCGAATGAGTCATGATCAGACCTCCAGTTTAGGATGACGCAGCTTAACTCCTCTGCGCCTCAATCATGGGATCTGTTTGCGCGGCACCATGACCGCTGGCCCTGATGTAGTCCGCGGATCGGGTCCCAATCAATCGCCCGGGCTTTGACGCCCATGACCCAGAAGCGGGTTGTCCCAATCGACGGCTCGACCGTTTCGCATCACGCCATCATCACCCTCGCAATTCGATTGTCT
>JBAUUA010001049.1:0-2584 GCA_049582465.1 Bradyrhizobium sp.
GCCGCGATCCACCCGTGGAGATGGGAATGAAGGTGACCGGCCCGTTGGGAGGCGCCAACGGCATCAATTTTCAACCCACCGGCAACGGCAAGGCCGCGATTACCGGCGATTTTCTGGTGACGGGAAACGAGGTCAATCCGCTGATCCGGACCTTGCGCGCGAACGACATCGAGGTGACCGCAATCCACAGCCACATGCTGGACGAGCAGCCGCGGATGTTCTTCATTCACTTCTGGGCCAACGACGACGCGCTGAAACTTGCGCGCGGTGTTCGCGCCGCGCTGGAGAAGACGGCGATCGCCAGGAACTGAGATGATCGAAGGCCGCGCGGGTGACGCCGTCTGCTCGGACAGGTTCTTCCGGCATCACGATTCCTCAGGAGGTTTCGTGTGCCTGAACAGCCCGAGCAGGGCCACGTCATAGGCTATCTTCAGGCATCCGCACACCACCAGCGGCAATGCCGAAAACGGCCCCGCGAGCATGAAGCCGGCAATCGCGGGGCTGATGGAGGAAGCGAGGCTCCGGGGCACCGCGGTCACGCTCGCCGCCGCGGTGCGCTCGACGGGCGTGACCACCGCCATGACATAGGACGACCGGGTCGGCACATCCATTTGCGACAGAGCCGACCGCATCAGCAGGAGAGCGAGCACGGCGGTCAGGTTCGAGGAGAATGCGACCGCGATCAGGCAGAGGCTCGATGGGATGTGGGTGAACACCATGGTGTTGACGAGCCCGATGCGTCTGGCGAGCCACGCCGCAACGGGAAACGACATCGCGCTCAACAGGCTGGCGCAGAAGAAGAAGGCGCTTGCGGCGCCGAGCGACAGATCGAACCGCTGAAACAGCCATAAAGCCAGCAGCGACTGAACGACGAAGCCGCCGGCAAAGGCGTCGAGGCTGAACAGCGCGGCGAGCTTGTAGACGATCTTGCGCGATTGCCCGAGCGCCTGACCGGGACGGCTTGTGGCGCGCATGTGGTCGCGGGGCAGGCGGCTGTAAAGGAGCGCAGCCAATAGTCCGAGCGCCGCGTAACCGTAGAACATCAGCCGAAGCGCGCTGACTTCCGCCATCCCCTTCCCGATCAAGAATTCCGGTAGAGCGGCGGCGAGCGATCCGGCGGCGGCGGTCAACGAGCCGATCAGGCTATAGCGGGCGAACACCCCGGTGCGGTTGTGGTCGCTGGTTTCCTGCGTCAGCAGGGCGTGCTCGAGGGGAATCAGCATCCCCAAGTCGCCGGCCGAAGGATTGATGGTTCCCATGAAAGCAACGAGCAAGACCGGCACGACCGCCTCGACCATCGGGAACACAAGCCCCGTCGCAGTGGCCAGGCCGGCGCCGATGAGAAACAGGTTTCTGAGATCGTAGCGGGGCGCGACGAACCCGACCAGCAGCGTCAGCGCGGCTGTTCCAAGCAAGGAGGCGCTTGCGACCATTCCCACTTGCTGCGGGGTAAGGCCGATGGCCAGGAGATAGACCGGCAGGATGATGACGGCAAAACCATCGCCGAATCCGCGTAACGCCCGCGCACCATACAAATAGAATATATCCGACCGCGGCTTCGTGCAGGTGGAATTGGTCATCGGAAGGCCTGCCACATCAGGACATTGGTCAATGAGGACTTGAGCGCTTCTTCGACCGCGTCCTGCCTCGATAGGCCGATATCCGCAAGAACGCGGTCATCGAGTTCGAGAAGCTGCCGGTGCTGGCGCCGTCGCTCGCGCCACAAGGCAATGCCGGCCAGCCAGGAGAGCGGGATTTGCCGGCGCCGTCGACGGTCCGGAAATGACGATAAAGCTGTCTGGATATCGTTAGCCGATGCACAATTCGCGCTGCCGCAAGACATGTCTCACCTCCAAAATGGAGCGAGACAACGCTTGGCTGCGGAAGCTCATCGGGCGGTTGTCGACGGCCCGAGGTGGTATTGGTATCACGCCGGCCCCTGGGGGACAATCTTTCTCAACGACACTCAAATCGTTCTGCATCCCCACTGGCACGCCGCCGGCTATCCTGTAAGCTTGCCGCTGGACCGGCCGGCCTCACCGGCCGCCGGGCCGCAACAAAGCGCAAAAACAAAATATCGGAGGAACCCCATGTCAGCTCCCAGGAGCCGTGTTTCGTTGAATCGCCGCACGCTTCTGCGTGCGGGCGCCGGCATGGCCGGCATTCTCGCCACCGGCCGGGCTCCGGCCTTCGCGCAGACCCAGCCGAAGAAACTCGTGTTCGCCCACATCAACGCCGTTCCGGAATCGGCCGCGGTCGCGTTCGACTGGATGGCGAAGGAAGTGACCGCGCAATCCAAGGGCGCGCTCGACATGCAGTTCTTCGGCAAGACCCTGATTCCGCAGGAGCTGGAGATCATGAACGCGGTCAAGTCCGGCAGCATCGCGATGGGCAGCCCGGCGGGCGCCGCCGCAACCGTGTTTCCGGAAATGGGCGCGCTGCTCGTGCCCTATCTGGTGAAGGATTACGCCTCCGCCTATGCCATGCTCAACGGGCGGATCGGCGACAAGCTCAACAAGCAGATCGAGGACAACTACAAGCTCAAGGTGCTCTGCTATTACGATTACGGCTTCCGGCATTTCTG
>JBAUUA010001050.1:0-1610 GCA_049582465.1 Bradyrhizobium sp.
GGCATCGGCAACGGCATCGCGCAGGCGTTCCGCGCCAAGGGCGCGCGCGTGCAGGTCTGCGGCACCCGCACCTCCGCCGCCGATTATTCGGCGAGCGAGGGCTCGCATCTCGAGGGCCTCGACTACGCCCAGTTCGACGTCAGCGACGCCAAGGCGATCGAGAACTTTAGGCCGTCGTTCGACCGACTCGATGTGCTGGTGCTGGCGCAGGGCGCGGTGATCTACCGGCGCGGCGAATTCGAAATGGCTGGATTCCGTAAAGTCCTGGAAATCAATCTCATGAGCCTGATGGCCTGCGCCGGCAAATTCCACGACATGCTGGGCGCATCTAAAGGCTCGCTGATCATCGTCAGTTCGACCGCCGCCTATCATTCGACCAAGGGTAATCCGGCCTACAACGCCTCCAAGACCGGCGCGATGGGCCTGACCCGGACGCTCGGCGAGGCCTGGGCCGAGGACGGCATCCGCGTCAACGGCATCGCGCCGGGCCTGGTCGATACCAAGATGACGAAAGTGACGACGGCCAATCCGAAGCGGCTGGAAGGCGCAATCGAGCGCATTCCGCTGAAGCGGCTCGGCACGCCAGCCGACATGGCCGGCGCCGCGCTGTTTCTTGCGTCGCCGCTCGCCTCCTACATCGTCGGCCAAACCCTGGTGGTCGATGGCGGGCTCATTCTCTAAGGCGTTTTCGAGCGAAGCGGGTACCGGTTCGCGTGAAGAAAACGCGTCAAAGTGAGAGTCCAGGCGGAGGAACCGGATCGCGTCTCGTCGGTTAGCCCCACGACAATTTCAGGGCGCGTAATCCGCAAAAGTGGAGTCCGGTTTTGCGATCGGAATACGCGCGTAACGAGGAGTGAGCGCGATGGACAAGGACAGAATTGCGGGTTCGGCCAAGGATTTTGCCGGTAAGGTCGAAGGCGCCGTCGGCGATATCGCCGGCGATGCCAAGACCCAGGCCTCGGGTCGCGCCCGGGAGGCTGCGGGCTCGGTGCAGAATCTGTATGGCCAGGCCAAGGATGCCGCGCGCGACGCCACCGACGCCGCCGTCGGCTACGCCAAGGACGCCTATGACAATTCGGGCGAGACCTTCCGCGACGGCTCGAAGGCCGTGGCGAAGAAGGTGCGGGACAATCCGCTGGGCTCGCTTCTGGTCGCTGGCGGTATCGGCTTCGCGCTGGCCATGCTGATGACGCGTCCACCGCGCCGCCCGCCGCAGCGCTGGCGCTATTACAGCTGAGCGCGTCGCCACAATCCAGTCATTCCGGGGCGCGCGAGCGCGAACCCGGAATTATTGTTGACCGAAAATCAGACCTGCAAGATTCCGGGTTCGCACCCATCAGGCCGCGCTTTGCGCGGACCGATGCATGCGCATGACGGCTGTCAGGCTGTTATCGCGCGAAGAAGCCGGGCACCCATGCCGAGCGTCCAACGCTGCCCGGCGGGCGCGGCGGACCGGCCGAGGGGGTACGCGGCGCCGGCGCTGCCGGCTTCCTTGGCACGTTGCCGAAGCTGAAAAAATCCCGCGCCGACGGCGTATTCGATTGAACCGGAAGCGGCGGCTTCTTCGGCGCGAGCGGCTTGCCCGCTGCGCCCGGTGTCGCAACCGTTCC
>JBAUUA010001051.1:0-2245 GCA_049582465.1 Bradyrhizobium sp.
CGTGGCGTCGCGCGTCTGCTCAACCGCGGCTAGATCCGACACGTCGACCTTGAACGCGGTGACGCCGCCGCCGATCTCCTTCGCGGTCTTCTCGGCAAACGGCAGGTCATGGTCCCAGATCGCGACCTTGGCGCCGGAGTTGACAAAGCGTTCGGTGATCGCGCGGCCAAACCCCTGCGCGCCGCCGGTAACGACGGCGCAGCGGCCGTTCAGATCGATCTTGTTCATGGCGAGCCCCTTTGTATTTCCGAGTTGAACTATCTCGACCTGGTCATTCCGGGATGGTCCGAAGGACCAGACCTCAGATGTGCAATTGCACATCGGGGAATCTCGAGATTCCGGGTTCGCGTCTTCGACGCGCCCCGGAATGACGCTAGTTTACAGCGTCCAGCCGCCGTCGATGATGTGGGCAACACCGGTGGTGAAGGCGCTCTCGTCGCTGGCGAGGTAGACCGCGAGCGAGGCGATTTCCTCGGCGGTGCCGAGCCGTCCCATCGGCTGGCGGCTGACGAACATTTCGCGGCCCTGCGGACCCGCGGCGGCGGCGCGGCCCAGCATCGACGGCGTCTCGATGGTGCCGGGGCAAATACAGTTACAGCGAATGCCTTTGGTGATGAAGTCGACTGCCACCGCGCGCGTCAAAGCCGCGACCGCGGCCTTGGTGGCGCCGTAGACGTAGCGGTTGGGAGCGGCCTTGAACACGCCGGCGGCCGAGGAGATGTTGACGATCGAGCCGCCGCCTTTTTCCAGCATGCCCGGCAGAAACGCCCGCAGCGTGCGGTGCATCGACTTGACGTTGAGGTCGAAGGAAAAATCCCAGTCCTCGTCCGAGCAATCGAGCACGGTGCCGTGATGCACGAAGCCCGCCGCGTTGAACAGGATATCGACCGGGCCGACGCGTTTGGCCATTGCGGTGACCGCCGCCGTGTCGCGGACGTCGAGGCGCGCCACCTCGGAGACGCCTTCCTTGGCGAGCGAGGCCAGGCCCTTCTCGTCGATGTCGGTGGCAAACACCGTGGCGCCTTCGCGCGCAAAGGCGATCGCGGTGGCGCGCCCGATGCCCGCCGCACCTGCGGTGACGAAAGCGCGTTTGCCCTTGAGGCGGTCTGACATGTTTTTCTCCCGAAAGTTATCGTGGAATTTCGCAGGTCATACGCGGGCTTGACCCGCGTATCCATCTTCTTCTGAAGAATGATGGATTGCCGGGTCAAGAGGTATGAAGACGGCGCTTCGCGCCTTTTGCCCCGGCAATGACAACAGATGTTCTAGTGGTTGTCCCTCGCCACGCCGACCTTGCCGGCGATGTCGTGATAGCGGGTGGCAAATTCCATGCAGGCGCCGGTGGCCTGCTGGCCCACGGTCGAGCGATAGAGTTCCTGCCACGGCGTCTGGTTGGCCGGATAGGGGAAGCCGCCCTTGGCCTTCAGCTCCGCGCGGCGCTTCTTGATCTCCTCGTCGGCGATCAGGATGTTGGCGCTGCCCTTGTTGAGATCGATGCGGACCTTGTCGCCGGTCTTGAGGATCGCCAGCCCGCCGTCGGCGGCGGCTTCCGGCGTCGCGTTCAGTATCGAGGGCGAGCCCGAGGTGCCGGACTGCCGGCCGTCACCGATGCAGGGCAGGGACAGGATGCCGCGTTTGATCAGCGCGGCCGGTGGCTGCATGTTCACGACCTCGGCGCCGCCGGGATAGCCGATCGGGCCGGTGCCGCGCACGAACAGGATACAGTGCTCGTCGATGTCGAGCGAGGCATCGTCGATCCGCGCGTGATAATCCTCCGGCCCCTCGAACACGATGGCGCGGCCCTCGAACGCGTTGGGGTCCTTGGGATTGACCAGATAGCGGTCGCGGAATTCCTTTGAGATCACGCTGGTTTTCATGATCGCGGAATCAAACAGATTGCCGCGCAGCACCAGGAAGCCCGCGTCCTTCACCAGCGGCTTGTCATAGCTCCAGATCACGTCGCCGTCGGGCTTCGGCGCATCGCGGCAGTTGTCGCCCATGGTATGGCCGTTGACGGTCATGGCGTCTTCATGGATGCGCTTGTGCCGCATCAATTCGCCGACCACCGCCGGCACGCCGCCGGCGCGATGATATTCCTCGCCGAGATAGAAGCCGGCCGGCTGCATGTTCACCAGCAGCGGCACGTCGTGGCCGAATTTCTGCCAGTCGTCGATATCGAGCTCGACGCCGACATGGCGGGCGAGCGCGTTGATGTGGATCGGCGCGTTGGTCGAGCCGCCGATCG
>JBAUUA010001052.1:0-2254 GCA_049582465.1 Bradyrhizobium sp.
GCAAGGAAATGTTCTTCGGCAAGGAGCAACTGCGCGAGGTCGAGGAATTGATTTCGGCGAAATAGCCACATCGTCATTGCGATCGAAGCGAAGCAATCCATCTCGCAGTTTAATTCCGCCGCATGGATTGCTTCGTCGCTTCCGCCTTCGCTCGTTGAGCTACGGCGGACAAGTCGCTCCTCGCAATGACGGGGCATGGAGTACGTACAATGGAAAAGCGCAACGCCACCTGCGCCGTGATCGGCGCCGGCGACTATATCGGCGCCGAAATCGCCAAGAGATTTGCAGCCGAAGGATTCACGGTGTTCGCCGGCCGGCGCAACGGCGAAAAGCTCGAACCGCTGGTGAAGGAGATCGAGGCGGCCGGCGGAACGATTTTCGGGCGCTCGCTGGACGCACGGAAGGAGGACGAAATCACCGCCTTCCTCAACGACGCCGACAAGCACGCACCGCTGGAGGTCTGCATCTTCAACGTCGGCGCCAACGTCAATTTCCCGATTCTGGAGACCACCGACCGCGTGTTCCGCAAGGTGTGGGAAATGGCCTGCTGGGCCGGCTTCCTGGCGGGGCGCGAATCCGCGCGGCTGATGCTGCCGCACGGCAAGGGCAACATCTTCTTCACCGGTGCCACCGCTTCGCTTCGCGGCGGCAGCGGCTTTGCGGCATTCGCCAGCGCGAAATTCGGCCTGCGCGCCGTGGCGCAGGCGATGGCGCGGGAGCTCGGGCCGAAAAACATCCACGTCGCGCATCTGATCATCGATTCCGGCGTCGATACCGCCTGGGTCAGAGAGCGGCGGGAAAAGCTGTGGGGCAAGGAAGCGCTCGACAATCCTGACCTCTTGATGCCGCCGGCCTCGGTCGCGGCCTCCTACTGGCAGCTCTACCAGCAACCGCGTAGCGCCTGGACCTTTGAACTGGAAATTCGACCGTTTGGCGAGAAGTGGTAACCCACGCCTCGTCATTGCCTGCGACAAACGCGAAGAGCTTGCGCAAGGGAGCGCTTGCGACGAAGCAATCCAGCTTTTGCTCGTCCGGCAACAAAGCTGGATTGCTTCGCTTCGCTCGCAGTGACGTATCTGCTATCAAGAACAAAAAGGAGAAAAGGCAATGCGCGTTCTCGTGGTCGGCGCCGGTGCGATCGGCGGATATTTCGGCGGCAGGCTGCTTCAGGCCGGCAATGACGTGACCTTCCTGGTCCGCCCCCGGCGCGCCGCCGAACTCGCGGCCGCCGGCCTCGTGATCAAAAGCCCCAATGGCGACGTCACGCTGAAGAATCCGCCGGCGGTGCAGGCGGACAAGCTCAGCGAAAAGTTCGACGTCGTGCTGTTGAGCTGCAAGGCGTTCGATCTCGACGACGCGATCAAATCCTTTGCGCCGGCGGTAGGGCCGCAGACCTCGATCATCCCGCTGCTCAACGGCATGCTGCACCTCGACCTGCTCGACGGGAAGTTCGGGCGCGATCGCGTGCTCGGCGGCCTCTGCGCGATCGCGGTGACGCTCAACGACAAGCGGGAGGTGGTTCACCTGCAGCCGATGCAGTCGCTGACCTTCGGGGAGCGCGACGGCAAGATGTCCGACCGGGTGCGTGCCATCGCAGACGTGATGGCGAGCGGCAAGTTCGGCTCGGTCGCCAGCGAGACCATCCTGCAGGACATGTGGGAGAAATGGGTGTTCCTCGCCTCACTGGCGGCCTCGACCTGCCTGATGCGCGCTTCCGTCGGCCATATCCTTGCCGCGCCCGGCGGCAGGGATTTCATCCTGGGCATGCTCGATGAATGCAGCGCGGTCGCCGAAGCCGAGGGTTTTGCGCCGCGCGCGCCGTTTCTGGAGCGCACGCGCGGCATGCTGACCGCGGAAGGCTCGCCAATGACCGCCTCGATGTTCCGCGACATCAAGGTGGGCGCGGCGGTGGAAGCCGATCACGTGATCGGCGATCTCATCCGGCGCGGCGACGCCGCCAAGGTGCCGGTGCCGAAATTGCGCACCGCCTACACGCATCTCAAGGCGTATGAGAGCCAGCGGGGGTGATTCGTCGTCGTCCCTGCGAAAGCAGGGACCCATAACCACAAGCAGTAATTATTTCTGAAGGTGTCGACCCGCACCGCCTAAAATCGAGAGGCCACGGCGTATGGGTCGTAAGTCTGGGTGGCCTCGATCGGTTATGATGGAGGCGATTGAGGCGGGCGTTGCGGGGGCTTATGGGAGGTCTTTAGCGACCGTCGGGATCTCGCACCCCGCCTCGTTCAAATCGAAG
>JBAUUA010001053.1:0-4077 GCA_049582465.1 Bradyrhizobium sp.
AAACCGTGATCCTTTGGCCGTTCGGCAGCAAGGACGGCCCGATGGGCAAGGAGCCCGCGATGCTGGCGCCGCTGCAGGCGCGCGTTTCCGCGGTCGCCTGCCATCCGAAGCAGGATATCCTGGCGGCCGGTTACAGCGACGGCACCATCCTGATGGTGCGGATCGCCGATGGCGCGGAAATCCTGGTGCGCAGGAACGGCGGCGCCCAGGTCGCAGGGCTGGCGTGGAACGCCAAGGGCACGCAGCTCGCCTTCGCCGCGGAAGACGGCGAGGCCGGTTTGCTGGAGCTTTAGCCCGGCTTCGTTAGCTGTTCCCGAGGGAACAATGGCCTTCCGCGTCTGTTGATCCTGACAAGGAAGGCGCGGTGAACAACATGGCTGCGGACGAGACGAAAACCACTCTGGCCAGGGACCTGCTGCTCGCGGCCGTGATGGTCGCGGCGGGGTTGGCGATATCCGGCATGGCGCTGACGCAGCTTCGCGCCGCGCACACCACCGAGCTGGCGCAGGCAACCCAGCCGTTGCAATCCTCTCCGCCGGCCGATCAGGACAAGACGCCGCCCGCGGAATCGAAACCCGGCGGCGAGCGCCCGACCACGCCGGCGCCCGAGCCGGCGCATCCCGACGCTCAGGCGCAGAAAGAGGGCGCCAAGCCGGTGCTGCCCCAGGCGCCCGCGGAGAAGATGGCGCCGCCGATCCAGCAGAAATAGTTTTTTGCATCGGCGTGACAGGCCAATGACGTGCCGCTGACGCCGTTTTGAACGACTGCCGATTTTACAACCTCGCTTGTTTCGGTCGGCCGCCCCATAATCCCTCATCGCGGACAACAGATGAGGCCGGCCATGAAAATCGACGACGTCAGGCGAACCGCCTATTCGATGCCGCTGACCAACCCGGCGTTTCCGCCGGGACCTTACCGGTTCTTCAACCGGGAATATTTCGTCATCACCTATCGCACCGATCCGGAAGCGCTCGCCGCCGCGGTGCCGGAGCCGCTCGAGGTCACCGAGCCGGTCGTCAAATACGAATTCATCCGCATGCCCGATTCAACCGGCTTCGGCGATTACACCGAAACCGGGCAGGTGATCCCGGTCCGCTTCAATGGCGAGGAGGGCGTCTATACGCACGCGATGTATCTCGACGACGAGGGGCCGATCGCCGGCGGCCGCGAGCTCTGGGGATTTCCCAAGAAATTGGCGAGACCGAAGATTGAAGTCGAGAGCGATGTGCTGGTCGGAACGCTGCATTACGGCTCGGTGCTCTGCGCCTCCGCCACGATGGGCTACAAGCACCGCCCCGCCGATCATGACGCCGTGCTCAAAAGCATGAAGGCGCCGAATTTCATCCTGAAGATCATCCCGCATGTCGATGGCAGTCCCCGGATCTGCGAATTGGTGCGTTTCTCGCTCGAAGACATCACCTTGAAAGAGGCCTGGACCGGCCCCTCCGCGCTTGGCCTGTTTCCGCACGCGCTTTGCGATGTAGCAAAACTGCCGGTGCGCGAGGTGGTGTCCGCGATGCATTTCAAGGCGGATCTGACGCTCGGGCTGGGGGCGGTCGCGTTCGATTACATGAAGAAGTGACGGTGGTCATTCCGGGGCGCGTCGAAGACGCGAACCCGGAATCTCGAGATTCCGGGTTCGATGCTGCGCATCGCCCCGGAATGACGATGGGGCCTCACCGCACCAGCACGTTCCGGAACTGCCAGGGATCGCTCGTGTCAATATCCTCCGGGAAAAGTCCCGGGCGGTCGGTCAGCGGCGTCCAGTCGGTGTAAAAACCCTTCACCGGGCCGAGATACGGCGTCTGGATTTCCAGGCAGCGGCGGAAATCCATCTCGTCGGCCTCGACGATCCCGGCGGTGGGATTTTCCAGCGCCCAGACCATGCCGGCCAGCACGGCGGACGACACCTGCATGCCGGTGGCGTTCTGGTACGGACAAATCCGCCGCGTTTCCTCGATCGAGAGCTGCGAACCGTACCAATAGGCGTTCTTGCCGTGGCCATAGAGCAGCACGCCGAGCTCGTCGATGCCGTCCTCGATCTCGTTCTCGTCCAGGATGTGCCATTTCGGCTGCATCCGCCCCGTCGCGCCGAACATCTCGTGCAGCGACAGCACGGCGTCGTTGGCGGGGTGATAGGCGTAGTGGCAGGTCGGACGGTAGACCACGTTGCCGCCGTCGCGCACCGTGAAATAATCCGCGATCGAGATCGACTCATTGTGGGTGACGAGAAAGCCGTATTGCGCGCCCGGCGTCGGGCACCACGAGCGCACGCGCGTGTTGGCGCCGGGCTGCAGCAGATAGATCGCAGCACCACAGCCATCATGGTGGGTGCGGCCATTGTCGGGCATCCATTGCTCGTGGGTGCCCCAGCCGAGCTCGGCCGGCTGCATGCCCTCGGACACGAATCCCTCCACCGACCAGGTGTTGACGAACACGTTCATCGGCTTCGGCTTCTTGGAACGCTGGGTGTCGCGTTCGGCAATGTGGATGCCCTTGACGCCGAGCTTGTGGGCGAGCTGGCCCCAGCCCTCGCGGCTCTTCGGCTCGTTGAACTCCGTGTTGGTGTCGCGGGCGATGTCGAGCAGCGCCTGCTTGACGAACCACGACACCATGCCGGGATTGGCGCCGCAGGTGGAGACCGCGGTGGTGCCGCCGGGGCTCTTGCGCTTGGCCGCCAGCAGGGTCTCGCGCAGCGCGTAGTTGGAGCGCTTTTCGGTGCCGATGTTCTTGTCGAAATAGAAGCCGAGCCACGGCTCCACCACGGTGTCGATATAGAGCGCGCCGATCTCGCGGCACATGGTCATGATATCGACCGAGGAGGTGTCGACCGACAGGTTGACGCAAAAGCCCTGGCCGCCGCCGGCGGTGAGCAGTGGCACCAGCACCTCGCGGTAATTGTCCCGGGTGATTGCCTGCTTGATGAAGCGCACGCCGTGCTGCTTTGCCAGCTCGCCCTCCTCATGCGGATCGATGATCACGAAGCGCGATTTGTCGTAGGCGAAATGCCGCTCGATCAGCGGCAGCGTGCCCTTGCCGATCGAGCCGAAGCCGATCATGACGATGGGACCGGAAATTTTCGCGTGGATGGACGCGGGCGGGCTCATGAATCTGTCTCCGAAAATAGGGATGCGGTTGGCGCGAATGGGATCAGGCGGTGCGCCGCTTTGCGGTGACTTCGATCTCGATCTTCATCTCGGGCTTGTAGAGACCCGCGACCACCAGGATCGTCGCGGCCGGGCGGATCTCGCCGAGAACCTCGCCGCAGACCGCGAAATGGGCGTCCGCGTCCTTCGGGTCCGTGATGTAATAGGTCGCGCGGACGATATCGGCCATCGCGAAGCCGCCTTCTTTCAGGGCGGCCTCGATGGTCTTGAAGCAGTTCCGTGACTGGCTCGTGACATCGGGCGGCATCATCATGGTCGTGTAGTCGTAGCCGGTGGTGCCGGCGACAAAGGCGAAATCGCCGTCGATCACGGCGCGGCTGTAGCCGGCGGTCTTCTCGAACGGGGAGCCGGTGGAAATGAGACGGCGTGGCATCAGGACCTCGACATTAAGGATTTCGGGCGGTTTACGGGCTTTTTGCCGGTACGCGCAACCCCTCGCTATATCACTGCGGGCGCTGTGTCACGTTGGGAGGCGTCGGCGTCGCCGAGCCCCATCGGCGTGCGAAAATGTCCCGGACGATCATGACCGCAATCATCATCACGAGGATCGTGGTGATGGTCCGGCCGCGCGGGTTCGGGGCGTCGCGTGTGGTGGGCTGGTTGGCTGCCATGACATTGGGCAATCAGGCGGCGTGCGGGATCGGCCGCGGCGCCCTGGCGCGGCGAGCCCGTGTTTCGGAAGCCCTGGATTCCGGCACGGAAGGACCAGTCGGCGCGATCGTCCCGCGGGCGCCGTCGAGCGCGCCCTCGCGCAGTTCGAGAGCGAGCAGGCGGTCGCGCTCGAACGGTCCGGGCAGCGACAGCTCGCCGGTCTTGAGCGCGGAGAAGCCGAAGCGGGCATAATAGGGCGCGTCGCCGAGCAGGATCACCGCGCCGTGGCCGGCCGCCCTGGCGACCGCCAGGGCGTGAC
>JBAUUA010001054.1:0-1809 GCA_049582465.1 Bradyrhizobium sp.
ACGGCGCAGTACCTGAAGGCCGAGCTGGTCGCGGCGCGCGCCACCGCGCAAGCCGTGCTGCTGAAGGACCGCCACGGCCGCCGCTGCGCCGAGCGGCTGTGCTTCGTGCAGGACGAAATCATCCGCATCCTGTTCTCGGCCGCCACGCGTCATCTCTACCGCTCGCCGATCCCCTCCGGCGCCGAGCGGATGGCGGTGGTCGCCACCGGCGGCTACGGCCGCGGGCTGATGGCGCCGGAATCCGACATCGATCTGTTGTTCATCCTGCCCTACAAGCAGACCGCCTGGGGCGAGCAGGTCGCCGAGGCGAGTCTTTATTGCCTGTGGGACATGGGCCTGAAAGTCGGCCACGCCACGCGCTCGGTCGATGAATCGATCCGCCAGGCGCGCGGCGACATGACGATCCGCACCGCGATCCTGGAGACGCGGTTCTTAACCGGCGACAAGCAGCTCTACGACGAGCTGGTGGACCGGTTCGACAAGGAAGTGGTGCAAGGCACGGCGGCCGAATTCGTCACCGCGAAACTTGCCGAGCGCGAGGAGCGCCATCGCCGTGCCGGACAATCGCGCTATCTGGTCGAACCCAACGTCAAGGACGGCAAAGGCGGCTTGCGCGACCTGCACACGCTGTTCTGGATCGCCAAATACGTCTACCGGGTGCGCGAGACTGACGAACTGCTCGAGCGGGGCGTGTTCGACGCCCAGGAATACCGCACCTTCCGCCGCTGCGCCGATTTCCTGTGGTCGGTCCGCTGCAACATCCATTTCTTCTCCGGCCGCGCCGAAGAGCGGCTGTCGTTCGACATGCAGCGCGAGATCGCGATCCGGCTCGGCTATACCTCGCATCCCGGCATGCAGGATGTCGAACGCTTCATGAAGCACTACTTCCTGGTCGCCAAGGACGTCGGCGACCTCACCGCGATCCTGTGCGCCAAGCTGGAAGACCAGCAGGCCAAGCCGGCGCCGGTGCTGAGCCGGATGATGGCGCGGCTGCGGCCGAACGTGAGCCGGCGGCGGGTGCCCGACAGCGACGATTTCATCGTCGACAACAACCGCATCAATCTCGCGGCGCCCGACGTCTTCAAGCACGACCCGGTCAACCTGATCCGGATCTTCCGCCTCGCGCAAAAGAACAACCTGGCGTTCCATCCCGACGCCATGCGCACGGTGACGCGGTCGCTCAACCTGATCAACACCCAGCTGCGCGACGATCCCGAAGCCAACCGGCTGTTCATGGAAATCCTGACGTCGAACGACGCGGAAATCGTGCTGCGGCGCATGAACGAGACCGGCGTGCTCGGCCATTTCATCCGCGCCTTCGGCAAGATCGTGTCGATGATGCAGTTCAACATGTACCACCATTATACGGTGGACGAGCATCTGTTGCGCTGCGTCGGCTACCTGCAGGAGATCGAACGCGGCGGCAATGACGAGTTCATCGTGGCCAGCGATTTGATGCGAAAGATCCGTCCCGAGCACCGGGCCGTGATCTACATCACCACGCTGTTGCACGACATCGCCAAGGGCCGCCCCGAGGATCACTCGATCGCCGGCGCCAAGGTGGCGCGGCGGTTGTGCCCGCGGCTCGGCTTCAACACCGCCGACACCGAACTGATCGCCTGGCTGATCGAGCAGCATCTGACGATGTCCACGGTGGCGCAGTCGCGCGACCTCTCCGACCGCAAGACCATCGAGAATTTCGCCGCCGTGGTGCAGTCGGTCGAGCAGATGAAGCTGTTGACCATCCTGACCACCGCCGATATCCGCGGCGTCGGCCCCGGGGTCTGGAACGGCTGGAAGGCGCAGCTG
>JBAUUA010001055.1:0-4689 GCA_049582465.1 Bradyrhizobium sp.
CGGTCAGCACCAGACACGATGCAGGGAGCTTGCACGTCATGCTCCGGCTGATCTAACTGGCGCGCGGTCGAGGCGCATCCAGCCCTTCGGCGTCTTCCTGAGGGACCGGCGGGAAGTAGCGCAGGGCGCTTGTTCTCGATTGTCCCGGTCCACTGTCCGTGCGACGATTCGCATAAGGTATAGCGACGATTCGCATAAGGTATATTATGGAATATCATTATATTCAATTAGATCAGTCACTTACTTAAAATCGATCGCAATCGGCGTGAGCTGCGGCCGTCGCTGGGGATACGACGAGACGCGGCTCCCATCGCCGCAACACGCTCTTGCCGGCCAGCGCTGTCTCGAAGGCCCCGCTGTTGCCGTCGTTCGCGAGATGCTGCAAAAGCCGCTTCGCGAGATGGCAGATGACCCGGCGGCGTCAGGTCCGTAAGGTGTCGCCACAAGAACAATAATCTCAAGGGAGATCGAGATGAGCTTTTCACGACGCGCGCTGCTCAAGGCTTCCGCTGCCTCGGCGGTTCTGGGCGGCATCGGCGCACCGTTGGTGGCGCGCGCGCAGACGGCCGAATTCACCTACAAATACGCCAACAATCTTCCCGACGCCCATCCCATGAACGTCCGCGCCAAGGAAATGGCTGCGGCGATCAAGACCGAGACCAATGGCAAGGTCGATCTGCAGATTTTCCCGAACAACCAGCTCGGTTCCGACACCGACATGCTGAGCCAGATCCGCTCCGGCGGCGTCGAGTTCTTCACGCTGTCGGGCCTGATCCTGGCCACGCTGGTTCCGGCCGCCTCGATCAACGGCATCGGCTTCGCCTTCCCGGATTACGACACGGTCTGGAAGGCCATGGATGGCGATCTCGGCGCATATGTGCGCGGCGAGATTAACAAGGCCGGTCTCGTCGTCATGGACAAGATCTGGGACAATGGCTTCCGCCAGACCACGTCCTCGACCAAGCCGATCAATGGCCCCGACGACTTCAAGGGTTTCAAGATCCGCGTTCCGGTGTCGCCGCTGTGGACCTCGATGTTCAAGGCCTTCGATGCGGCGCCCGCCTCGATCAATTTCAGCGAGGTCTACTCCGCGCTGCAGACCAAGATCGTCGAGGGGCAGGAAAATCCGCTGGCGATCATCTCGACCGCGAAGCTCTATGAAGTGCAGAAATACTGCTCGCTGACCAACCACATGTGGGACGGCTTCTGGTTCCTGGCCAACCGCCGGGCGTGGGAAGCGCTGCCGGCGGACCTGCGCGCGATCGTCGCCAAGAACATCAACGCGGCCGCGATCAAGGAGCGCGAGGACGTCGCCAAGCTGAATGCGGGCCTGCAGCAGGAACTCGCAGCCAAGGGCCTCGTCTTCAACAAGCCGGATGCCGCGCCATTCCGCGACAAGCTCCGCTCCGCCGGGTTCTATGCCGAGTGGAAGGGCAAATACGGCGAGCAGGCGTGGGCGCTGCTGGAGAAGGCCGCCGGCAAGCTGTCGTAACGCTTTCCGCCAAGGGACCGTCATGGCTGCTCACGCCGAAGGCTCCATAGTGGCGGCCGGCGAGGCGATGTCCCCTCGCCGCCGTTCGCGCGCGGCGTCGCTGGAAGCGACGCTGGCGAGGTTGGTGGAAATCCCGGCGGCGCTTCTGGTCGTCGCCGAGATCGTCATCCTGTTTGCCGGCGTGGTGGCGCGTTACGGCCTGCGCAGCCCGCTGATCTGGTCGGACGAACTGGCCTCGATCCTGTTCCTGTGGCTCGCGATGCTGGGCGCGGCGGTGGCGTTCCGCCGTTCCGAGCACATGCGCATGACCGCGATCGTCGCCAGCGCCGGCCCGGCGATGCGGGCTTATCTCGACGTGGTCGCGACCTGCGCCGCGCTGGCCTTTCTGCTGATGATCGCCTGGCCGTCCTACCAATACGCCTATGAGGAGAGTTTCATCACCACGCCGGCGCTGCAGATCGCCAACATCTGGCGGGCCGCGGCGCTGCCGGTCGGGATCGGCCTGATGGCGTTGTTTGCGTTGCTGCGGCTGGTGCGGGCCGGTGATCCCAGGGTCGTGCTGGGCGCCGCGTTGTCCGTCGGTTTGCTGATTGCGGTGTTCTGGCTGGCGCAGCCCTGGCTGCGCCCGCTCGGCAATATCAATCTGGTCATCTTCTTTGTCGGCGTCGCCGGCTTCTGCGTCTTTGCCGGCGTACCGATCGCCTTCGGCTTTGGGCTCGCGATCTTCGGTTATCTGGCGCTGACGACGCGGACGCCGTTGATGGTGCTGGTCGGTCGCATGGACGAGGGCATGAGCCATTTGATCCTGTTGTCGGTGCCGCTGTTCGTGTTCCTGGGATTGCTGATCGAGATGACCGGCATGGCGCGGGCCATGGTGGCGTTTCTGGCGAGCCTGCTCGGCCATGTCCGCGGCGGCCTGCACTACGTGCTGGTCGGCGCGATGTACCTGGTTTCGGGTATCTCGGGCTCCAAGGCCGCCGACATGGCGGCGGTGGCGCCGGTGCTGTTTCCGGAAATGAAGGCGCGCGGCGCCAAGCCCGGCGATCTCGTGGCCTTGCTCGCGGCCACCGGCGCGCAGACCGAAACCATTCCGCCAAGTCTGGTGCTGATCACCATCGGCTCGGTGACCGGCGTTTCGATCTCGGCGCTGTTCACCGGCGGCCTGCTGCCGGGCGTGGTGCTGGCGATCACCCTGTCGGCGCTGGTGTGGTGGCGTTACCGCGGCGAGGATCTGAGCCATGTCAAGCGCGCGCGGGCCGGCGAGGTCGCCCGCTCCTTCGTCGTCGCCCTGCCCGCGCTGGCGCTGCCTTTCGTGATCCGCGCCGCCGTGGTCGAAGGCGTCGCCACCGCGACCGAAGTGTCCACCATCGGCATCGTCTATGGCCTGGTCATCGGGCTTGTGGTCTATCGCCAATTCGACTGGCGGCGGCTCACGCCCATGCTGATCGAGACCGCGTGCCTGTCCGGCGCAATCCTGCTGATCATCGGCACCGCCACCGGCATGGCATGGGGCCTGACCCAATCCGGCTTTTCGCGCGCGCTGGCCGCCGCCATGACCGGCCTGCCCGGCGGTTCCGTAGCCTTCATCGCGGTGTCGATCGTGGCGTTCACGATCCTGGGCAGCGTGCTCGAGGGGATTCCGGCGATCGTGCTGTTCGGCCCGCTGTTGTTTCCGATTGCGCGGGCTGTCGGCGTGCACGAGGTCCATTACGCCATGATCATCATCCTGGCGATGGGCATCGGATTGTTCGCGCCGCCGTTCGGAGTAGGCTATTATGCCGCCTGCGCCATCGGGCGGGTCGATCCCGCCGAGGGCATCAGGCCGATCTGGGGTTACCTGCTGGCGCTGCTGGCGGGCCTGATCGTGGTGGCGATCTTTCCGTGGATATCGATCGGATTCCTGTAAGCGTCTCAAATGGGAGGTGGCCGATGAGTGGGAAGCAGAACCAATACAATGTCGGATTGGACAAGACGCCCGCCAACTACGTGCCGCTGACGCCGCTGAGTTTTCTGGCGCGCAGCGCCGCCGTCTATCCCGACCATGTCAGCACCGTCTACGAGAGCCGCAGTTTCACGTGGTCGGGGACCTATGCGCGCTGCCGGCGCTTTGCATCCTATCTCGCCGGCCGCGGCATCGGCACCGGCGACACCGTTGCGGCGATGCTGCCGAACATTCCCGCAATGAACGAGGTGCATTTCGCAGTGCCAATGGCGGGTGCCGTGCTCAATGCGCTCAACATCCGGCTCGATGCGCCCTCCATCGCCTTCCAGCTCGATCACGGCGGGGCCGGGATGATCCTGGTCGATCCTGAATTCACCGGCGTCATCTCGGAAGCGCTGGCGCTGATGAAGGGGCCAAAGCCGTTTGTCATCGATGTCGACGATGCGGCTTTCCCGGGCGGCAAGCGGATCGGCGAAACCGAATATGAGGATGCGGTTTCGCTGGGCGATCCCGGTTTCGTTGCACGGTTGCCGGAAGACGAATGGGACGCGATCGCGCTCAGCTATACTTCGGGGACAACAGGCAATCCGAAGGGCGTGGTGACCCATCATCGCGGCGCCTACCTCAACGCGGTCAGCAACATCCTTGCCGCCAATCTCGGCCAGCACCCGGTCTATCTCTGGACCCTGCCGATGTTCCATTGCAACGGCTGGTGCTTTCCCTGGACCATCGCGGCCTCGGCCGGAATCAATGTCTGCCTGCGCAAGGTCGATCCCACCAGGATCTTCGAGCTGATCAGCAAGCACGGCGTCACCCACATGGCCGGCGCGCCGATCGTCTACAACACCCTGATCAACGCGCCGGATGCGCCGAAGGGCAGCGCCGCAAGGCGCGTGGTCGGTCTGATCGCGGGCGCAGCCCCACCGGTCGCCGTGCTCGAAGGCGCCGAAAGCATCGGCATCAAGCTGACGCATGTCTACGGTCTGACCGAGGTCTACGGCCCGGCCTCGGTTTGCGCGGAGCAGCCGGGCTGGGACGAGCTGCCGGCCGTCCAGCGCGCGCGGCTGAAGCGGCGGCAGGGCGTGCCCTACCCGCTGGAGGAAGCCGTCACGGTGATCGATTCCGAGACCATGCAGGAGGTGCCGCGCGACGGCGAGACCATCGGCGAGGTGATGTTCCGCGGCAATATCGTGATGAAGGGCTACCTAAAGAACGAGAAGGCCACCCAGGAGGCCTTCGCCGGCGGCTGGTTTCA
>JBAUUA010001056.1:0-2981 GCA_049582465.1 Bradyrhizobium sp.
ATCATCACATGGGCGAAATCCTGGCACACGCCGTGGCGTTTCTCGAACACTTCCTTGAGCGGCGTCGAGATCACGGTTGCCTTCGGATCGTATTTGAATTCGGTGCGGATCCGGTGCATCAGGTCGACCGCGCCGGCGAGGATGCCGCTACCAGGCGGAAAGCTCGCGGCGGCATAAGCGGTGACCGGCCGCTGCACCGGCACCAGCGGACTGGCAAAGACGTAGCCGATCGGGGATTCCGGGCCGAGGCTGGCGGCCTCGAAGGCCACGTCGCGGACGCTTTCCCAGGCGAGACTCGGCGCGTCGCGACCGGGGGCCTGGCGGGACACCGTAACCCGCGACCTCGAATCGATGCGCAGGCTGCGATGCGCGGTCTCGATCAGGATGCTCTCGGTCAGGGTGCCGAAGAAGTCGCGCCGAAGCGCGCGGTCGGCGGGCTTGGGACGGATTTCGACGCTGTGCGAGACCAGTTGCTGGCCGTCGCCCGTCCGCGGCTCCAGCCGGAGCGAGCAGCGGGCGAAACTGACCGGACTTTCATAACTGTAGCTCGTGAGGTGACGGATATCGTAGATCACGCCAGCCCCGTCAGCTTCTCTGGCCGGCTGGCGTTGGGCCCATGCGGAAAATAATGCGATCCGATGGCGTCCGCGAGGTTGAGCAGGTCCTGCTCCAGCGAAAACAGCGTCTTGGTATCGAGGCTGGCCGCTTCCGCCGTCGTCAGCGTCGCCTGCAGCGCGACCGCGAGGCGCTGCGGCCGCTCGATCAGGCCGCTCTCCTTCAGCGCCGGCAGGCTCGCGATGTGATCGTTCAAAGCCTGGACCTGGAACGCGACCGAGCGGGGATTATAGGGGTCGAGCACCACGAGATCGCGCACCGGCGCCAGCAGCGGGCCG
The DNA here is from genome assembly GCA_049582465.1 of Bradyrhizobium sp. GTDB lineage: Bacteria > Pseudomonadota > Alphaproteobacteria > Rhizobiales > Xanthobacteraceae > Bradyrhizobium. The sequence goes on from JBAUUA010001056.1 coordinate 894, forward strand.
ACCAGGTAGCGGGAGCGGTAGGTGATCTGGCAATCCACCAGCGTCAGCAGGATGTCGAGATCCTCGCCGCCGGCCTCGTCATAGGCGAACTGGCGGGCGAACCGCATGGTGTTGATGGCGCGCTCGGCGCGGCGGCCCATTTCGAGAAAGCGCCAGCCGGCGGCGCGGTTCATGTTTTCCTGCGCCAGCCCTGCGAAGCTCGCGAGCTCCTGCAGCGTCAGTTCGGCGGCGCTGACCACGCCGTCGTCATCTTCAACCTCCTGCGCAAGCCGTTCGACCATTTCGGTAATGACCTGCCAGGCGTCGGGCGAAAGCCGTTCGCGCAGCGACGTCGCGGTGCGCTGCGCGGCCTGCAACAGCGACAGAGCCGAGCCGAATTTGTCTTCAGCCTGAAGCGCTTCGGCGGCGATCTTCGCCGGCTGGGTGCGCGACGCCAGCGAGGTCGCGCCCCACGTCACCAGGAGCCGCTGGATTCGCTCCAGCGCGTGCTGCGCGGGCGAGGACCCCTTGCCGGGATCGCGCTGCGAAGTCCCAAGCGCCCGCACCAGCCGCAGCGTCGCCTCGGCGCGCTCCAGATAGCGGCCGAGCCAGAACAGATTGTCGGCGGCGCGGCTCGGCACCCATCCGGCAATCCGCCTGATCCGCACCGTGTCACCGGCCGGCAAGAGCGTCGTCGCCGGCACCGCCTTGTCGGAGACCACCCAGACATCCGCCGCCCGCGCGCCGTCCCCCATCGACACCGCGCGGGCATCAGTCTGCTCGGCGATCCGGCAGAAGCCGCCGGGCATGATGGTCCAGCCATTGGGCGTGGCGGCGGCGAACACCCGCAGCACGAACGGGCGCGGCATGATCCGGCCCTGGTCCCACACCGGCATGGTCGATAGCCGCACCAGTTCCTGGCCGACATAGTCGATGCCGCGATCGTTGACCGCGGCCTTGAGCCGCTCGCGGTCGGCCGCCGACAGCTCGCCGGCGAGCACGGGCCCGCTGCCGGGAAAACCGGGAACACCTCGAACATAGGCGCCTTCGATCGCGACTTCATCCAGCCGCGACAGCACTTCCTCGCGGGCGGCTTTCTGGCCGCACCACCAGGTCGCGATATTCGGCATCTTGAGATCTTCGCCGAGAAGGCGCCGGCTCAGGCTGGGCAGGAAGCCGAGCAGCGCCCGCGCCTCCATCACGCCCGAACCCGGCATGTTGGCGACGACGACGCCGTTCTTGCGCACCACGTCGATCAGGCCGGGCACGCCGAGCTGCGAGGAAGCATCCAGCTCCAGCGGATCGAGAAAGTTGGAATCCACCCGCCGCAGCAGCACGTCGAGCCGCTTCAGGCCGGCGACGGTGCGGATATGAATGCGGTCGCCGCTGACGGCGAGATCGTCGCCCTCGACCAAAAGGAAGCCGAGATAGCGCGCGAGCGTGGCATGTTCGAAATAGGTTTCGCTGAACTGACCGGGCGTCAGAAGCCCGATACGCGGTTCGTCGCGGTCGGCGCTGGCGCGCAAGGAATCGCGGAACGCCTCGAAGAACGGCGCCACCCGTTCGACGTTCATCGACTTGTAGAGCGAGGCGAAGGCGCGCGACAGCACCAGCCGGTTTTCCAGCGCATAGCCGGCGCCCGAGGGCGCCTGGGTGCGGTCGCCGAGCACCCACCAGCGCCCATCGGGGCCGCGGCCGACATCGGCGGCGTAGAGACTGAGATACCGTCCGCCCGGCGGTTTGATGCCGCAGACCGCGCGCAGATATTCGGCGCTGCCGGCAATCGCCGCGGCCGGGATCGCCCCCTCGGCAACCAGGCGGCCCTCGCCGTAGAGATCGCCCAGCACCCGTTCCAGCAATTCGGCGCGCTGCACGATGCCGGCGGTCAATTGCTGCCAGTCGGCCTCGTCGATCAGGAGCGGCAGATGGCTTAGCGGCCACAGCCGGTCGGAGGTTTCGCCGGGCGCGCGGTAGCTCACGCCGGCTTCCCGCAAATGCCGGTCGGCGGAGCCGAAACGCCGGTCGATTTCGCCCGGGCTCAGCGCTGCGAAGGCATCGAAGAACCGGTTCCAGACCGCCCGCGGCACTCCGTCCTGCGCGATATATTCA
>JBAUUA010001057.1:0-1612 GCA_049582465.1 Bradyrhizobium sp.
CCCCCGAAGCGTGATGCTGCATAATTTCCGCGAAGGCTGCTTCGAAGTCGCGTTCGCTCGTGGCAGCAACGATTTGAATCCGCTGTCCTGTTAGGCGAGCTGCGTCCCGCACCTCTTTTGCTGCTACCTCGTTGATTGGATCGGTCGGATTTGTAAGCACGGCGATTGTGCTGTCCATGGGTAGCAATTGACGCAACAACTCCAACCGCTTCGCCGTAACCTCGGGGGAGAAGTTGATCGCACCGGTCGCATTTCCACCGGGCCGGGCGTGGCTGACAACAAGACCGAACTTCACCGGATCACTGCCACCAGTAAATACGATGGGGATTGTCGAAGTTGCCGCCTTAGTGACGACCGCAGTATGTAAGCCTCCAGTTGCGACGATCACCGCCACCTGGCGGCCGATCAAATCCGCGGCCAATGAAGCCAAACGGTCCTCATGGCCCTCGGCCCATCGGTATTGAACAGTTACGTCGCGACCTTCGAGGTCGTGTCCCCGGTAGTGGTGTAGCTCGGTAGAGCAAAGCCGCCCGGACGCGCGCCTCAAATAGCGCCGTAGCGGGCGGGCGGCTTTGCGGTGGTCACCGGCGATTTCCCGGTAGGATCGGGTTGCGACACGCCAACGCAACCGAGGAACCACCGATGACCGACGATATGATGAACCTCCGCGCCCTCGTGGAGAAGACCCCCGATGCGGATTTGCTACGCGAGATGATCGGCTTTGCGGCTCAGCGCCTGATGGAGCTGGAGGTCGGCAGCCTGACCGGCGCCACTTATGGCGAGAAGACGCCGGAGCGGCTCGCCCAGCGCAACGGCTACCGCGACCGCGACTGGGAGACCCGCGCCGGAACCGTCGAACTGCGGATCCCGAAGCTGCGCAAGGGCAGCTATTTCCCCGGCTTCCTGGAACCGCGCCGGATGGCCGAGAAGGCGCTCACTGCGGTGATCCAGGAGGCCTATGTCCACGGCGTCTCGACCCGCTCGGTCGACGATCTGGTCAAGGCGATGGGGATGAGCGGCATCTCCAAGAGCCAGGTCAGCCGGCTGTGCGAGGAGATTGACGACAAGGTGAAGGCCTTCCTTGGTCGGCCGATCGAGGGCGACTGGCTGTATCTGTGGATCGACGCCACCTACGTCAAAGTGCGCCAAGCCGGCCGAATTGTTTCGGTCGCCGTGATTGTTGCGGTCGGCGTCAACAGCGACGGACGGCGCGAGATTCTCGGGCTTGATATCGGCCCCTCCGAGGCCGAGACATTCTGGACCGCGTTCCTGCGCAAGCTCGCCCGCCGCGGTCTGCGCGGCGTCAAACTGGTGATCTCCGACGCCCACGAAGGCATCAAGGCCGCCGTCGCCAAGGTGCTGAACGCCACCTGGCAACGCTGCCGCGTCCACTTCATGCGCAACGTTCTCGCCCACGCCGGCAAGAGCGGACGCCGTGTCGTCTCCGCCTTCATCGCCACCGCCTTCGCGCAGGACGACGCCGCGGCCGCCCGCATCCAATGGCGCCGGGTCGCCGATCAACTCCGCCCCAAATTGCCCAGGCTCGCCAGCTTCCTCGACGAGGCGGAGCCTGACGTTCTCGCCTATATGAGCTTCCCGCCGGCGCATCGCA
>JBAUUA010001058.1:0-3798 GCA_049582465.1 Bradyrhizobium sp.
AAGCTGCCGCCGATCCACGACATCACCACCGATCCGATCGATCCGCCGCGCTTCGAGGCGCTGGCGCGGCTGCGCACCGGCGAGGGCACCAACCCCGCGGTCTATGCCGGGCTCTATTCCGCCGAGCTGCAGCGACAGGCCTATCCCGATATCGAGACGGTGGAGCTGGACGTGCCGGCGCAACGGGCGTTCGAGGTCACGATGCGGCTGGTCAACAAGCGAAAATGGCTCGTGATCGACGAGCGCGCTCCGCAGCCACGCGGCATCGGCCGCATCGAGGCGGTGGCGCGGACGCCGATCATGGGCTTCCGCGAGGACGTCTCGATCCGCGTCACCCCCGACGGCGACGGATCGCGCGTCGATATCCGCTCGGCCTCGCGCTATTTCGAGAGCGACCTCGGCAGCAACGCCGCGCGCATCTCCAAGCTGATGGACGACCTCAACACCGCCGCCGACAGCGCCAACCTCAAACCGGTGAAGAAACCGGTCGCGCCGGCGCCGAAGCTTCCGCCCAAGGTGGTGAAGAAGTAGAAAGAGCGCGGTCGCTGTGAGCGGCCATGTCGTCCTGGGTGCAGATGCGCTCCCTCGCCCCGCCCTTGCGGGGAGAGGTCAAGAAGCGGCCAGCCGGTACGTCCCGCCGATCACCGGATCGCCCTCGGTCGCAACGATGCCGCGCGCGACCAGATCCTCCAGATGCGCCAGCACCGAATAGCCGGCGGCGTTGGTCAGCCGCGGGTCGATGCCGATATAGACCGCGCGCACGATGGTCGGGATATCCGCCTCCCCCTTGGCGAGGCGATGCAGGATCGAGGCCTCGCGGGCCTGGCGGTGGCGGATCAGAAAGCGTACGTAGCGCGGGCCTTGGGGAATTTCCGGGCCGTGGCCGGAAAAATAGAGATCCTCGTCGCGGCTCGCGAGCCGGTCGAGCGAGGCCATGTAGTCGACCATCGATCCGTCCGGCGGCGCCACGATCGAGGTCGACCAGCCCATCACGTGATCGCCCACGAAGGATATCTTTCGATCCGGCCAGGCGAACGCCAGATGATTGGCGGTGTGGCCCGGCGTCGCCACCGCCTGCAGCGCCCAACCCGCGCCTTCGACGACGTCGCCGTCGCGCACCTCGATGTCGGGCCTGAAGTCGCGGTCGGCGCCGGATTCGGGGCTGTGCTTCTCGCTCTCGAAGCGCGGCCGCGAGGCGCGATGCGGACCCTCGGCATAGACGGTCGCGCCGGTGGCCGCCTTGATCCGCGCGGTATTCGGCGAGTGGTCGCGGTGGGTATGCGTGACCAGGATATGCGTCACGGTTTCGCCCCGCACGGCATCGAGCAGCGCCGTGGCATGCTCCTCGCTGTCGGGGCCGGGATCGACGATCGCGACCTTGCCCTGGCCGATGATGTAACTCACCGTGCCGGTGAAGGTGAAGGGGCTCGGATTGTTGCAGAGCACGCGCCGCACGCCTGGGCGGACCTCCTCGGCCACACCCGGCTTAAGCGGGAAATCGCGGTTGAACGGGACGTCGTCATTTTCGGCCATGGGGGTACTCGGTTTCAAGTGCCCGTCATCCTGAGGTGCGAGCTCTTGCGAGCCTCGAAGGATGGCGGGCACCACCCTCTCGCCATCCTTCGAGGCGCGCCAGAAGAGACGCGCACCTCAGGATGACGTACTCGAGATTTACGAAAACGCCTGAATGCCGGTGATGGCGCGGCCGAGGATCAGGGCGTGGACGTCGTGGGTGCCTTCATAGGTGTTGACGGTCTCCAGATTGGCGGTGTGGCGCATCACGTGATATTCGATCTGAATGCCGTTGCCGCCGTGCATGTCGCGGGACATGCGCGCGATGTCGAGCGCCTTGCCGCAATTGTTGCGCTTGACGATGGAAATCATCTCCGGCGCCATCTTGCCCTCGTCCATCAGCCGGCCCACGCGAAGCGAGGCCTGCAGGCCCAGCGCGATATCGGTCTGCATGTCCGCGAGCTTCTTCTGCACCAGCTGCGTCGCCGCCAAAGGCCGGTTGAACTGCTTGCGGTCGAGCGTGTATTGCCGCGCCCGATGCATGCAGTCTTCGGCGGCCCCCATCGCGCCCCAGGAAATGCCGTAGCGGGCGCGGTTGAGGCAGCCGAACGGTCCCTTCAGCCCGGACACGTTGGGCAACAGCGCGCTCTCCGGCACCTCGACGCCTTCCATCACGACCTCGCCGGTGACCGACGCGCGCAACGAAAGCTTGCCCTCGATCTTCGGTGCCGAAAGCCCCTTCATGCCCTTTTCGAGAATGAAGCCGCGGATCTGGTTGTTGTGCTCGGCCGATTTGGCCCAGACCACGAACACGTCGGCGATCGGCGCGTTGGAGATCCACATCTTGGTGCCGGTCAGCCGGTAGCCGTCGGAGGTCTTCTCGGCGCGGGTCTTCATGCCGCCGGGATCGGAGCCGGCGTCCGGCTCGGTCAGGCCGAAACAGCCGACCCACTCGCCGGTGGCGAGCTTGGGCAGGTATTTCTTGCGCTGGTTCTCGTCGCCATAGGCATAGATCGGGTGCATCACCAGCGAGGACTGCACCGAATTCATCGAACGATAGCCGGAATCGACCCGCTCGATCTCGCGCGCCACCAGGCCGTAGGCGACATAGCTCGCATTGGCGCAGCCATATTCCTCCGGCAGGGTGATTCCGATCAGGCCGAGTTCGCCCATCTCGTGGAAGATGTCGCGATCGACCTTCTCTTCCAGATAGGCCTTGGTGATGCGCGGCATCAACTTGTCCTGCGCATAGGCGCGCGCGGTGTCGCGGATCATGCGCTCGTCTTCGGTGAGCTGCTCGTCGAGCATGAACGGATCGTCCCACTGGAAATTCACCGCCGACGGCTTGTCCTTGGTCTGAGGGCGCACGCTCATGGAAAATCCTTTCGCATATCTGCCTTTATTTTAAAGCGCGACGCGTGAAAGCGCAAATGGATTGGATATCTATCTGTACCGTCATTCCGGGGCGCATCGGAGATGCGAACCCGGAATGACGATGCGATGCTAGCCGTCGAGCTGTTCGCTGGAGACGATCTCGATGCCGAAGCCGGACAGTCCCTTGTAGTCGTGCACCGACGTCGTCAGGTTCCGGATCGAGGTGACGCCGAGATCGCGCAGGATCTGCGCGCCGACGCCGACTTCGCGCCATTGCCGGTTGCGGTCGGCTTCCGCAGATTTTTCCTCGGGAAGCGGCGTGACCGGAACGCCGGCGGCGCCGTCGCGCAAATAGATCAGCACGCCGCGGCCGTCTCTCCTGAAGCGCTCGAGCACCGCCTGCATGCGCTTCGGCCCCGAGAACAGTTCCTTGACGATATTGGGCTTGTGGAAGCGGGTGAGCACGTTCCTGCCGTCGCCGATCCCGTTATAGACAAAGGCCACGTGCGCGATGGAATCGAACGGCGAGCGGTAGGCATAGCCCTGCAGCGGCCCGATCGGACTGTCGGTGGTGAAGGTCGAGACCCGCTCGATCAGCTTCTCGCGCGCCTGGCGGTAGGCGATCATGTCGGCGATGGTGACATGCTTGAGCTTGTGGGCGGCCGCGAAGCGGGCCACCTGCTCGCCCTTCATGACCGTACCGTCGTCGTTCATCAACTCGGAGATGACGCCGACCGGCGGCAAGCCGGAAAGCTTGCAGAGATCGACCGCGGCTTCGGTGTGGCCGGAGCGCAGCAGCACGCCGCCGTCGCGGGCGATCAACGGAAACACATGGCCGGGCCGCGCGAAATCGTTGGCGCCGGCGTTCGGGTTGGCCAGCGCCCGGCAGCAGGAGGCGCGTTCGTCGGCCGA
>JBAUUA010001059.1:0-3581 GCA_049582465.1 Bradyrhizobium sp.
GTGCCCCTTGGCGCCTTTCTGTCCGGAGGGATCGACAGCTCAACCGTTGTCGCGCTCATGCAGGCGCAGTCCTCGCGTCCCATTCGCACCTTCACCATCGGATTCCGCGAGGCCGAATACGACGAGGCGGCGCACGCGTCGGAAGTGGCGAGATACCTTGGCACCGAACATACCGAGTTCCGCGTGACGCCTGCCGAAGTCCGGGCGGTGATCCCGGAATTGCCGTTGATCTGGGATGAGCCGTTTGCCGATGAATCGCAAATTCCAACGCTGCTTCTCTCGCGGCTGGCACGGCAGCATGTCACCGTCGCATTATCCGGAGACGGCGGCGACGAATGCTTCGGCGGATACGCCAGACATTTCACGCTGGCGCGGCTCGCCTCTCTGTTCCGGCTCCCCGCCAGCATGCGGCGGCTGGCAGCCTCCACACTCCTCAGCCTGACGCCGCAGGCGTGGCAGGAGGTCGTGCGGTTTCTTGGGCTCCCGGCCACGCTTCGTCCGGCCTTGACCGGCGGCGGCCTGCAAAAATTCGCGAGCGCATTGGAGGCAACCAATGAGCAGGAGCGCTACCGGCAGCTGACAACATTCGGTTCGATGCCCGCTTCGCTGGATTCCGCAACCGAGGATCCGGCAGAGATTCCGCCGCTCGCCAATGCAGTCGATCAGCTGATCTATCGCGACATGGCCAGCTATCTGACAGGCGACATCCTGGTCAAGCTCGACCGCGCGACCATGGCCGCCAGTCTGGAAGCGCGATGTCCGTTCCTCGACGATCGCGTCATCGAATTCGCGTGGCGCCTGCCTACCGAAGCCAAGATCCGCAACGGACAGGGCAAGCTTCCGTTGCGGCGCCTGCTCCGCCGCTACCTGCCGGAAGCCCTGTTCGAGAGGCCGAAGCAAGGTTTCAATGTCCCCATCGGCGAATGGCTGACGGGGCCGTTGCGCGGCTGGGCGGAAGAGCTGCTCGACGGAGCAAGGATCCGCCGTGAGGGCCTGCTTCATTCCGCCCGCGTCCAGGTCTGCTGGCAGCAGCACCTCAGCGGACGCAGCGATCGATCGGGTGAGCTTTGGGCCATCTTGATGGTTCAGGCCTGGCTCGAGAGCGCCCGCAATTCGAAATTGCCGCTGTCTCCGCTCCACAGCAACAGGGTGGCCGCCGAGCTGGAATTATCCACGACCGCTCGAACAGGGAGCCTGAGAGCCTATGGCTGATATGCCCCTGCACAGCACCCCCCGGCCTTTGCCTCGCCCATTTCCCAGCCCGGTCCGACGACCAACCTGGCGCGGCCGATTTGGCCTGCGAAGCCACGCTTTTCCTCCACCTGCTCTTTGCAATTCCGCGCCGCCGGAGGCCGACAAGTCGAGAGGCCGGGCATGAACAAAATCTGGGACGAGACGATGTTGCAATTCGAGTTACCGGCACCACCCGAAAATGATGCGGGCGCGGCGCGAGAGGTACGCAGTGAACCCGCAGCCGGCGAGCTTCACTTCCGCGAGCTTCTCAATCTCCTGCGCCGGCGAAGACGCAGTATCCTCGCCATAACATTCTGCGGATCCATGCTGGCGTTTGCGATCGGCCTGTTGATACCCCCGAAATATACCGCGAAGGCGGAAATCGCGATCTATATGCCCTCGAGCGGCGGCCAAGGCGCCGCCCCGTCGAGGGATGAGAGCGTTATCGAAACGCATATCGCGACGCTTCTCTCGCGCGACCAGTTGGCGCGCGTCGCCAAAGACCTGACGAATAATCCTGCATTTCCCACGGAAGCTCCCGCGATTCCCCAGGCCGAGCCTGAACAGGTCGCCGAGCAGGCGCCGCCGCCTGCCCCCGTTGCAGCGCACTGGCTCGCCGGTCCGTCAGAGCTGGCTCACCGCCTGAGGGTCTGGATTGGAAGGCCGCACATCGGTGGTGATGAAACGACGCTCAGTGTCGAGGAACTGGAACGCCACCTCGGGATCACGCAAGTCGGACGCTCTCGTGTCATTGCCGTCCGCTATACCGCCACCGATCCCGGGCTAGCCATGATCATCGCCAACCGAATCGCCAAACTGTATGTTGACGATCAGCGGGACCAATTGCGTGCCTCCACCCGCAACGAATTGGCTCAGCTCGATGGGCGCATTGCGGAATTGAAGATCGCGGTTGCGCAGTCCGGCGCCGCCGTACAGGCCTTCATGCAACAAAAGGGCGACGCCGCAAGGCCGGCGAGCGATGCCGGTCAAGGTCTGCAGGAGCTCGAACGTGAGGCCGTGGCGAAGGGGCAGCTCTACCACACGCTGCTGCGCCGTCAGCAGGAAATCCGGAATCAGCAGGAGACCGTATCGCCCGACGCCTATGTCCTGTCGCTTGCGACGACGCCGTACCGGCCGAGTTCTCCGAACCCGATCCTGTTCATTTTTCCCTCGCTGGTCGTGTTCCTCATCGGCGGATCTCTGCTCGCCGTCATCCTTGAAAAGCTTGACCGCGGGCTGCGAAGCGAAGGCGAAGCCAACGAGGCGCTCGGCGTTCCCTGCATCGGCCTTGTGCCGCTCGTTGCGAACCTCGGCACAACGCACCGGCCGCACCAGCATCTATTGGCGAATCCGTCCGCTGCCTATGCGGAAGCATTTCGTTCGATCACGGCAACCATGCAACTGGCGTCCAGAACGCACCCGCCGAAAGTCGTTCTGGTCACCTCCAGCCTGCCCGCCGAAGGAAAGACCACACTGGCAGTGAGTCTGTCGGCCTCAATTGCGCTCCTGCGGCAGCGCGTGCTCCTGATCGACCTCGGCCTCAAAAATCCATCGGTCCAGCGTGAGCTCAACGGCAAGACCGAGCACGGAATTATTGGCATTCTGCTCAAGAATATTGCTCCGTCGCAGGCGATCCAGCATGTTCCGGAGCTTGGACTTGACTATTTGCCGGCAAGCCGCTGCTTCTTCAATCCTCTGATTCTGTTCGCGGGCGACGAGATGCGGCGCCTGCTGCACGAGTTGCGCGGCAGCTATGACTGCATCATCATCGACAGTTCGCCCGTACTCGGCAGCACCGAGACACGACTGCTCGCTGCCCTTTCGGACGAGGTCCTGTTTGCCGTCAAGTGGGGCAGCACCAGGCGCGACATCGCGAAGAATGCGTTGAGCCTGCTGCGTAGCAGCAGCGGGCACGCGACGCAGCAGATTCAATCCGTCAGCGCCGTGATCACGCAGGTCGATCTGGAGGCGCATGGCCGCTACGGATACGGCGATGCCGGCGAATATTTCCTGCACTATCAGAAATATTCGTCCGGCTCCGGCGAGGCAGGGCCGCCGATTGCGGTTCCCGGGCAGCGGATTTCAACGGCGCTTTCGGACATCTGGAGCCATGTCGGAGGGCGGGATGCAAAGGCCGTGGCTGGAGCCGACGAGCCCAGGCAGTCAAACATCGAGGTCTGGCGATGATGGGAAACGCCGCGTTTCAACAGGATCCGGGCACCATCGTCAGGCTGCCCTTCGATAACCCGACGCTTCCCCTGCTGGCGGCGACGCTGGGCGACTTTCATCGGCAGGCGATTTCCTACTGCTACTGGAAGAGCGGCAAGCGCATTCAATCGGTGCTGGCA
>JBAUUA010001060.1:0-3084 GCA_049582465.1 Bradyrhizobium sp.
AGCATGCTGTCGCACCTTCCGCCGATCCCGGTGGCGCCGCGCCCGGCACCGTTGCCGAAGGTTTCGATGAACGACGCCGCAAAGCTGCGGCCCCCGCGCATCTCCAGGCCGCCGTCGACGGTGGTCAAGAAGCAGCCGCTCACTCCCGACGACATCCCATTTTGAGGTCCGACACCATGCCCGAGCGCGCCCCCTTCGAGCCGCACCCCGACCAGATCGAGTTGTGGAAGGAATACTCCACGCCGGCCTGCAACTCCGTCCGCGCCAAGAACAAGCCGCCGGAGCCCGATGCGGACGGCCTGTTCGGTCTGGACGGCGTCCGGGAAATCTGCGGCCGGCGCCAGTGCATGCTGTCGGAAGCCGGCGAGTTCAGCGTCATGGTGACGTACCAGACCTCGACCACGCCGCTGCACGCGACCGCGTCGGGTCGCTGGGATCCGGTGGCGATCCTGAAGGCATGCAGCAAGGCACATGGAAACCAGACCTACGACGTCGACGAGAGCACGGCGAGGCCGACGAATCCGGGCGGCGTGGACGAGATCAAGATGGCGCGCATCGTCGGCGCCAACGGGCTGCGGCCGTACCTGTCGAAAACCGGGAAGCACCGCAGGCAACCCGTCGCCGGACGGTTCATTGCCCGTGATCAGCGAGCCCAGGACGGAGTGCACGGCATCCCGTTCCACCAGTCCGGAGAGACCACATGGTCATTCCTTCAGGTTTTGTATACCGCCGGATCTGAGTACATTATCCCGATCATCAACTCCGAGGTCCGGAAAGCCATCCGTGCTCTTGAGGACGTCGGCCTCGTCGACGTCGACCTAGGCCCGCGCGGCGGCATGGCGACGGCGTCGGTGACATGGACCAAGCGCGCCATGCTCCAGAGGCCAGAACCCCGCCCGGTATCCTTCGCTTCCGACGACGACCGGGCTCTCGAATGCCTGCACTTGGGGATCAAATGAAGCTCAATCACGGCGACTACGAAGTCGTCCGTGAAGAATTCGGAAGCGATTGATTGATCGCTGCGATTTGACCTGAGCAAGTAATCGATTTTGCAAGAAAGCCGGGTGTGGGTGTCGGATTTCTTGCGTTTTGGGATTCCCGACTGGCGAGGTTCATGATTCCCTTGATGGCGAGATTCGCTGTCGGGAGAGAGCCATGAGCCAGCCGCGCGACGATCGCCAGGACGATCTGTTTGGCCCATCTCTGGAGAAGATCATCAACCTTCGCCATCCGCTGGTGCGGCTGGCGGCGGAGATAGATTGGGACTTTCTGGCGGGACGCTTCAGTTCGGTCTGTCGCGTCGGGCCGGGGCAGCCACCGTTGCCGACACGGCTGATGGCCGGGCTATTCATCCTCAAACATATGCACAACCTCTCCGATGAGGCACTGTGTGCCCGCTGGGTAGAGAACCCGTATTTCCAGTATTTCTGTGGGGAGGTGGTGTTCCGGCACGAGGCGCCGTTCGATCGCTCGTCGCTGACGCGCTGGCGCCAGCGACTGGGTGAGGAGCAGATCGCCGCGCTGCTGCAGGAGAGCCTTTCGGTGGCGCACCGGAGCGGGGCGATCGAGAGCAAAGATCTCGAGCGCGTGGTGGTGGACACCACCGTGCAGGAGAAAGCGATCGCGCATCCGACCGACGCCCGGCTCACCCACCGCGCGATCGAGAAGCTGGTCGATCTGGCCAAACGCGAGGGTGTCGAATTGCGCCAGAGCTATCTGCGCCTGGCCAAGCGCGCCGCCATCATGGTGGGACGCTACACGCATGCCCACCAGTTCAAGCGCGCCAGGCGGGAGCTCAAATTCCTGCGTACCCGGCTCGGCCGCATCATCCGTGACATCAGACGCAAGATCGAGGGCGACCCCGCGCTTGAGGATCGCTTTGCTCCGCTGCTCGATCTCGCGCTGCGGGTCCGCCACCAGGAGCAGCGCCAGCGCGGGCCGAAGGTCTACTCGCTGCACGCACCCGAGGTAGAGTGCATTGGCAAAGGCAAGGCCCGGGCGCCCTACGAGTTCGGCTGCAAGGTGTCGATTGCCACGCCCGCGACCGCCCCCAAGGGCGGGCAGTTCGTGCTGCATGCCAAGGCCCTGCACGGCAACCCGTATGACGGCCACACGCTTGCTCCCGTGATCGCCGATCTCGAAAAGCTCACAGGTGTCGCCGTGCGCCGCATCCATGGCGACAAGGGTTATCGCGGCCACAACTATCCCGACCGGTTCAGGGTCTGGATCAGCGGCCAGGTCCGCCGGGTCACAAAAGCCATCCGCCGCGAGATGCGCCGCCGCGCCGCCGTCGAGCCCGTGATCGGCCATCTCAAGGACGGCCACCGGATGCGCCGCAACCATCTCAAAGGCCGAGATGGCGACCGCGTCAACGCCGTGCTCGCCGCCGCTGGCTACAACTTCAGCCTTCTCCTGCGCTGGTTCCAGCAGCTTTTGTGCGTCCTGTTATTGATCCTCTGTCGCCGCCTCCCGCCGCCGCACCTTGCATAGTCCGGCGCTCAGAAAACGTTCTTCACGGACGACTACGAAAGAGCCTATCTGGAGCCGCGTCAGGATCCGTACGCCAAGCTGCTGCTCGCCGACGACTGGCAGCCGATGTCGGAATACGTGCCGACCAAGGATTTCGTCTACGTCGTCACGGCGTCCGAGACGTTGTCGCTGAGCATCGTGGTAGCGCGCCGCGGCAGGCACCCGCTGAGCTACTGGTACGGCCCGCCGCCGGCAGGCCCGGTGCCGGTCTACCCGGTCGCCTGGAAGCCGATCGACGGCGCCGACGGCATCAGCGTCTACGAGCGCGAGGACTGGCTGCGCGGCTACCCGGAGCGGCAGAAATTCATCCGCCCGCCGGAGCCGGTATACGCCGCCGGCGGCGTCGACGTCAGGCTTACTCCGGCGCCGCGCAAGCTGCTGGTCGCCATGGCCGCCGGCTCCAGGCTGCACGAGCGCGCGTTCCACTGGACCAGCTGGACGCTGCAGACGCCCGGCGATGACCCGAAGAAGATCACCGAGCGCCCCCTGAATCCCTTGATCAAGGTCGCCTTCATCGCGCGCTACGGCGTCCTGCCGCCAAGCCGGCTGCCAAGG
>JBAUUA010001061.1:0-2170 GCA_049582465.1 Bradyrhizobium sp.
GAATCATGGCTGAAGCTGGTGCACGCCGTCCGTTTTTCCGCCGCCGCAAGACCTGCCCGTTCACGGGTCCGAACGCGCCGAAGATCGACTACAAGGATTCCAAGCTGCTGATGCGTTACGTCTCCGAGCGCGGCAAGATCGTGCCGAGCCGCATCACCGCCGTCTCCGCCAAGAAGCAGCGTGAACTCGCGCGCGCCATCAAGCGCTCGCGTTTCCTCGGTCTCTTGCCCTACGTCATTCGCTAGGACAAACCGCGATCCGCGGCGTCCGCGCCGCGGATCTTGCAATTCTCATAAGGCTCCCGGGTCGTCCGGTTGCCGATGGTTGGGGCTCTCGAGGGAGCCTCTAACCGCTCGAAGGGAGCGGGACAGCTGATGATCGCGATCCTTCTCATTGCGCTTGCCGCCGGCGCCGCGTCGGCCCTGATGTTCGCCTCGATCATCTCGGGCGCGCTGGTCTCGCTATTGCTGTTCTACCTGGCGCCGCTGCCGCTGATGGTGGCGGCCATGGGCTGGGGGCCGCTCAGCGCCAGCATCGGCGGCATCGCGGCGGCGATCGGCTTAGGTGCGATCTTCGGCGTTCCCTACTGCATCGCCTTCGTCATCATGGTCGCGCTGCCCGCCTGGTGGCTCGGGCATCTTGCCCTGCTCGGACGGCCGATCGCCCCCGGCCCTCTCCCGGATAATGCTGCCGCCCCGGCCGCGCCGACTGACCTCGAATGGTATCCGGTCGGGCGCATCCTGCTCTGGATATCAGCCTCGGTCGCGCTGACGACGATGGCCGCGCTGCTCACGCTCGGCACCGATGCCGCCACCATCACCGATACGCTGCGACGCGGCTTGCTCCGGATTCTGGATCTGACCGATGCCGCGCCTGCGCCGACAGCCGAGACCGAGCAATGGATTGCCGCGCTGGTGATGATCGCCCCGGCCGCAGCCGCGGCGGTCGAGATGACGACGGTGACGCTCAGCCTCTGGCTCGCGGCAAAAATCACGGCGACGTCGGGACGGCTGCATCGTCCCTGGCCCGACCTGAAGGCCGTCGAACTGCCGCCGATGACGCTGGCGGCGTTGTGTGTCGCGGTCGCGTTCAGCTTCGCCGGCGGAATGCCTGCGCTGCTGGCGCAGATCGTCACCACGGCCCTGATGATGGCCTATGCGCTCACCGGCTTTGCGGTTCTGCACACCTTGACGCTGACCCTGAAAAGCCGGGCGTTCCTGCTCGGCTGTACCTACGCCATCGTGGTGATGTTCGTCTGGCCGGTGCTGCTGATGGCGATTGTCGGGCTCGCGGACGCCGTCTTCGGATTTCGCCGCCGCTACCTGCAACGCCGGCCACCGCCCCTGCCCGCGTCCTGAACGCTGGATATTCAACCGAAACTTCAACCTCTAACCACATTCAAAGGAGAACCAATATGGAAGTGATTTTGCTGGAACGCGTCGCCAAGCTCGGCCAGATGGGCGAAGTCGTCCGCGTCAAGGACGGGTTTGCCCGCAACTTTCTCTTGAAGCGCGGCAAGGCGCTGCGGGCCACCGCGGACAATCGCGCCAAGTTCGATGGCATGAAGGCCGAACTCGAAGCCCGCAATCTCAAGGCCAAGGGCGAGGCAACCAAGGTCGCCGAGAAGATCGACGGCCGCAACGTCGTGGTGCTGCGTCAGGCTTCCGAGACCGGCCAGTTGTTCGGCTCGGTGTCGGTTCGCGACATCCTTGCGTCGTTCGAAGCCGACGGCGTCACCATCAGCCGCAGCCAGGTCATGCTGGACGCGCCGATCAAGACCATCGGCAAGCACAAGATCGCGATTGCCGTCCATCCGGAAGTCGAGGTCGGCGTGAGCGTGACGGTGGCGCGCAGCGCCGACGAGGCCGAACGCATCAATCGCGGCGAGGACATCTCGACCCGTCAGGAAGACCAGGATGCCGCCGCCGAAGCGCTGGCCGCGGCCGGCGAATTCTTCGATCCCGAAGCCCACCGCGACGAGGAGCCCGAGGGCGAAGCGGCATCGGAAAAGTAACGCAGGCTTTTCGGAGCTAAATCAAAGCGCATTGCCCGAGCCCGGCCGATCAGGCCGGGCTTTGGATTCTTGCCGGCGCGATTACGGGCCCGCAATTCCGCTTTGCGGAACTATTGGGAGATCGGGGGCGCCGGTGGCCCGGCCGGGGCGACAGGC
>JBAUUA010001062.1:0-3409 GCA_049582465.1 Bradyrhizobium sp.
CTTCTACGACAAGGTCCGGCTGCACGATCCCTCCTGCGGCATCTTCAGGGAGGGCGCGATGCAGGAAGCGGTTCGCATGCAGCTGCAGCATTGGAACCTGATCGGCGCCGGCGATTTCAGCCTCCCCTACCTCAGTTCGGTCGCGCGGTTTTGCGAGTTCAACCAGCGCGCCGGCGTCGCGCCGCAATGGTATATCGGCTGCCGCCTGATGTTCGTCGCCGGGCAATTGATCGCGGCGGTCGAAACCGTTCCGCGGTTTGAAGAGAGAGCACAGGCCGCGCAGGACCGGAAGGCGGCGATGGTGAAGGCCATCGCCACGGCCAACATGCTGGACACCGAGCATGTCATGGCATTCTGCTTCGGCGCGAATTCAAGACAAGGTTTTGAAGGCGGTCAGGCCCGGGCCAGCGCCTGCAGGCCCTTGAACGTCAGCCGCTTGGGGTCCTTCACGCCGGCCAGATAGAATCTGCGGATGAAGGCGGTGACGACATCGCGGTCGCAATCGGTGAGCGCGACCACGGCATCGACGGCTATCCGTTGGGCGTCCATAGGCTTCCTCGTGCGGTCTCAAGCCCAGCCGCAATAACCTAGAATTCGCCGATTAATACGGCGTTAACCTCGCCGCACGATGGCCGATTCACGGCAGAGCCCGAATACGTGAAACAACGCATAGCGGCGTTTCGACGCGGTCGGATTGATCTATGTCAGCTGCTTCACGCTTCGTGGGTCATCAGTGCGCCGCTGCTCCCCCGCCGGCCTGCACCTTGCGGGTGAACAGGATCGCGACCGCCGCGAGCGCGAGCACGAAGCCGATCACCGCGAAGGTATCGCTAAAACCCATGATGAGCGCCTGCTGACGAACGGCGTTGCCGAGCGCGACGATGGCCTGGTGACCGGCGGTCGCCGGGTCCGGAAAGCCATGCAGCATGAAATAATGCGTGCTCTGCGCCAGGCGGTCGCGCACCTCTTGCCGGCCGAGCGTCACGGACTGGCCGATGATGTTGGAATGAAACTGTTCGCGCTTGGTGATGACGGTCGCCAGCACCGCCGTCCCGACGGCACCGCCGAGATTGCGCAGCATGTTGGAAATGCCCGACGCGGCCGCCGCGTCCTTTGGATCGACGCCGCCGAGGGTGACCGATGTCAGCGGTGTCAGCACCATGGCCTGCCCGATCGCGCGCACGATGTTGGGAATCCAGAGCTGGTCGCCGGCGTAATCGGGCGACATGTCGATGTTCATGAAGCAGCTGATGGCAAAAATGCTGATGCCGACGAAGGCGATGTAGCGCGCCTCGAACTTCTGCATCAATCGGGGAACCAGCGGAATCAGCAATAGTTGCGGCAGGCCGGTCCATGCCAGCACCGCGCCGATCTGCTCGGCATTGTAGTGTTGCGCCTGCCCGAGATAGGCCGGCAGGATATAGACCGATCCGAACAGCGCGAAGCCGACGAGAACCGTGGCGATGGTCCCGAAGCCGAAGTTCCGCTGGGTCAACAGCCGCAGTTTCAAGAGCGGCTGTTCGACCGTGAGTTCGACCCAGATGAACAGCGTCAGGCTGACGGCGGCAACGACCGCCAGCCGCACGATAAAGGGCGAGGCAAACCAGTCATCCTTGTTGCCCTCCTCGAGCACAGCCTGCAGGGCGGAAAGGCCGATCGCCATCGTCGCGATGCCGATCCAGTCGCCTTGCCGCAACAGGCCGAGGTTCATCGGCTCCCGCTCCAGGGTGAAGTAAAGTACCACCACCATCACCGCGCTCGGCAGCGCATTGACGAAGAAGATCGCCTGCCAGCCGTAATTCTCGGTGAGATAGCCGCCGATGGTCGGACCGATCGCCGGCGCGAAGGTGACGGCCAGCGCGAAGATCGCCAGCCCAATCGACTGCTGCGCCTTCGGCAGCTTGGTCAGTACCATGGTGAACGCCATCGGGATCAGCACGCCGCCCGCAAAACCCTGCAGGCCCCGCATCGCGATCATGGAGCCGAGATCATGGGTGAACGCGCAGGCGATGGAGAACAGCGGAAACAGGATGCCGTTGGCGAGCATGTAGAGCCGGAACGAGAACACCCGGCTGAGATAGGCGGTCAGTGGAATCACGACGATCTCGCCGATCAGATAGGACGTCGAGATCCACGAGCCGTTGTCGACGCCGGTGCCGATGCCGCCCTCGATGTTGAGCAGCGAGGCGTTGGTGATCTGGATATTCAGGATCGCCATGAACGCGCCGATCATGGCCGCGAGCACCGCGATCCATGTCGCCGTGCTGGCGTGGTCGGCGTCACGCCAGGCCGGATTCAGCGGGATCGGCGAAGCGGCCGGCATCGGAATGACATTTGACATGGTCGTGCCCTCCGGGGGCGAGCCGTCTCAGTTGACGTGAGCGGAGGTCGAGGCAACGCGTGCCTTGCCGAGCCGTGTATCGATGGTCGGCGTCACCGACATTCCCGGCCGCAGTTCGCCCGACAGCGCCGTGTCGGGATCGAGCACGATCTTCACCGGGATACGCTGCACGATCTTGGTGAAATTGCCGGTCGCGTTGTCCGGCGGCAGCAGCGCGAACTGCTGGCCGCTGGCCGGAGCGATGCTGTCGACCTGCCCGTGCGCGGTCTTGCCGGGGAATGTGTCGACTTCGACCTCGACCGGCTGACCCGGCTGGACGTGGGTGAGCTGGGTCTCCTTGTAATTGGCGACGATGTAGGTATCCGCCGTCGGCACCACCGACATCAGCTGGGTGCCGGCCTGAACGAACTGCCCGACGCGAAGCGTGCGGTTGCCGACCACCCCATCCACGGGCGACACGATCGTGGCGTAGCCGAGATTCAACTCGGCCTGGCGCTGAACCGCAAGATTATGCGCCGCCGTAGCCTCGGCCTGTGCCAGCTCGGCCTTGAGCAGGCCGACCTGCTTGGTGGCGGAGGCAAGCGCCGCGGTGTCGCGCTGCACGCTGGCGGTCGCCGCGGCGATCCGCGAGGCCGCCTGCTGCGCATTCTGCGTGGTGCCGAAGCCGGTCGACGCCAGATCCGAGTAACGCTTGTCTTCCTGCTGGGCGAATTTTTCGTTGGCGCGGTCGACCGCCAGCGTGGCGTTGGCGCCCTCAATGATGGATTGCTGGATGTCGAGTGAAGCCTGCTTGGCCGCGACGGCTGCCTGCGATGCCGCGACATCGGCTTTCGCCTGGTCCAGCGCGACCGTGAAGTCGCGCCGATCAATGCGGGCCAGAACCTGCCCGGCCTTCACATGCTCATTGTCGCCGACCAGCACCTGATCGAGATAGCCGGAGACGCGCGGCGCGATGGTGGTGTTATCGGCCTGCACATAGGCATCGTCAGTCGAAACCTCGAAGCGGCCGACGGTCCAGTATTGCGTGCCGTACCAGGCGCCGAGCGCCAGCACCGCCGCACTCGCGGC
>JBAUUA010001063.1:0-10654 GCA_049582465.1 Bradyrhizobium sp.
CCGATGGCGACGCCGAGCGACATCTCGACCAGGCTCTGGGAATGGATGTGTCCGGGCGTGCCGATGTCGAACGCCTCGGGCGCGTAGAACGCGCCGGCGGCGACCAGCACCGCGGCCATGCCGACCAGCGAGTGGAAGGCGGCCACCAGTTCCGGCATCGAGGTCATCGGCACCCGGCGGGCAACGACGGCGCCGATGCCGCCGCCGATGGCGACGCCGAGCACGACCAGGAACCAGGCGATGGCGTCCGCCGGCGGGTGGTTGGCTAGCGTGGTGCCGATGGCGATCGCCATGCCGGCCATGCCGAGGAAATTGCCGCGGCGGCTTGATGCCGGGCTCGACAGCCCGCGCAGCGACAGGATGAACAGAACACCCGCCACCAGATACAGAATTGCAGACAGATTGGCGTTCATCTCAAGGCCCCCATTGTCTTCGTCACCACGAGGTGCACGCCGCTCACTTGGCTTTCTTCTTGTACATCGCGAGCATGCGCTGGGTGACCAGGAAGCCGCCGAAGATATTCACGCAGGCGAAGATCAGCGCGACGAAGCCGAAGCCGCGCGCCCAGCCGCTGCCGCTCGAGACCAGTCCGACGCCGACCGCGAGCAGCGCGCCGACCACGATGACCGAGGAAATCGCGTTGGTCACCGACATCAGCGGCGTATGCAGCGCCGGCGTCACCGACCACACCACGAAATAGCCGACGAACACGGCGAGCACGAAAATCGAAAGCCGGAACACGAAGGGATCGACGGCCTGCGCGATATGTTCCATGGCGACTCTCCTTAAGGCTTCGGCTGGAAGTTCGGATGGATGACGGCGCCGTCTTTGGTCAGTGCGGTGGCCTTGACCAGTTCGTCGTCCCAGTTCACCGCCAGCGCCTTGTTCGGCTTGTCGATCAGGGTCTCGATGAACGAAAACAGGTTGCGCGCATAAAGCCCCGAGGCCGAAGCCGCGACGCGGCCGGCGACATTGGTGTAGCCGACGATCTTGATGCCATCGAGGTCGACGACTTCGCCGGGCTTTGCGCCTTCGACATTGCCGCCGCGCTCGACGGCGAGATCCACCAGCACCGAACCCGGCTTCATCGACTTGACCATCTCGGCGCTGACGAGCTTCGGCGCCGGCCGGCCGGGAATCAGCGCCGTCGTGATCACGATGTCCTGCTTCTTGAGGTGTTCGGCGGTGAGGGCTGCCTGCTTGGCCTGATACTCTTTCGACATTTCCTTGGCGTAGCCGCCGGCGGTCTGGGCGTTCTTGAATTCCTCATCCTCGACCGCGAGGAATTTCGCGCCGAGGCTTTCGACCTGCTCCTTGGTCGCAGGCCGGACGTCTGTCGCGGTGACGACGGCGCCCAGCCGCCGCGCGGTCGCGATCGCCTGCAGGCCGGCGACGCCGACACCCATCACGAACACTTTCGCCGCCGGAATGGTGCCGGCCGCGGTCATCATCATCGGAAAGGCGCGGCCGAAGGCTTCCGCCGCCTCGATCACCGCACGGTAGCCGGCGAGATTGGCCTGGCTCGACAGCACGTCCATCACCTGCGCGCGGGTGATGCGCGGCATCAGTTCCATCGCGAAGGCCGCGATGCCGGAATCCGCCATCGCCTTCAGCGCGGCGTCGTTGCCATAGGGATCCATGATGGCGATGACCAGCGCGCCGCGCTTGTACTTGCCAAGCTCGGACGCCTCGGGCCGCTTCACCTTGATGACGATGTCGGCGTCCTTGACCGCATCCGCGCTGACGGTGGCGCCGACCGCGGTGAATTCCGAATCCGGCAGGCCCGACTTGATGCCGGCGCCGGGCTCGACAGCGATATCGACGCCAAGCGCCTTGAATTTCTTCACGGTATCGGGCGATGCGGCGACCCGCGGCTCGGAGGGATCGATTTCCTTGGCGACGGCAATCTTCATAAGGCCTCCGGCGGCGCGCAACGCGCGCGGGCAAACTAGCGCTTATTCTGGAGAGATAGATACCGGTTTTGCGACCGGAGCAATTCTTCGCGCCGCCGGGCGGCGGCGCGATCGCCGTACCAATCAGGTCAGGAAGATCGCCATCATGGCGACGATGAAGATGACGGCCGCGCTGCCGTATTTCACCAGCATGATGAAGCCTTCATAGGTCTGCTCATGCGCCGGATAATCGTTGCCGTCAGCGGTCGTGTAGGCCACTTCGTTATGCTCTGCCATCGGTGTCTCCGGTTATTGCCTGATCTGTTGCCGTGGAATTACCGCAATCCATCCGGGAGAGCAACGGCGATGGGCCTTTTGTTCACCAACTGCGCTTGCGAGCGACTAGCGGGCTTCCGCCGGCCAGTTGTCCCGGATCCAGCGGGTCAGGCTTTCCTCGCTCACCTCGCCGGCGGCGAGGGCGAGGATCATGGCCGTCGCGTGCGCGGGATCGGGCTGGAAATTCACTCCATTTCGCCGAAGGAAGACCATCATGGCCATGAAGGCGATGCGCTTGTTTCCGTCGACGAAGGCGTGATTCTTCGCCAACCCGAACGCGTACGCAGATGCGAGTTCGGGCAGTTCGGATTGTTCATAGCGCCATTTATTGACTGGACGCTCTAGGGCCGATCGCAGCATTCCTTCATCGCGCAAGCCCGCAGCGCCACCGAAGCGGCGCAACTGGCGGCTATGGATTGCGATGGCCTGCTCATAGGTGATCCAGAGCGGCTCGTTCGGCTCGCTCATGGGACTGTTCGACCTACTTTGCGAGTGCCGCGAGCGTGTCCTTGTACTTGTCCATAACCTCGTCGGCGACTTCCATAGTCTTCTCGAAATCGGGATCGTACGGCATCGCTTGAAATCCGCCCCCAGCGAGTTCGGTAATGTGCAGTTCCTGGCCTCGCTTGAGGTCGAGCCGCTGCATCAACTCGCGCGGGAGCAGAAGGCCATCGGAATTTCCGATTTTCTTGATTTCGATTTTCATTGTGAAACCGTCCTTCTCCTTGAGCATATTTGCTCCGGGTTCTTGCAATGAATTCCAGGCACATGAGGGACATCCGGAACGTAAAAGAATGTTATACATCCGTATAACACATTAGCTCGCTCCGTTCAACAGATGTTTTACATGCCTGTCCCGCCTGCTCAGCCCATTGTCTCCAGCTCATCGATCATACCCGCGATGACCGACAGCCCGCGGTCCCAGAATGTGGGGTCCTTGGCGTCCAGCCCGAACGGCATGAGCAGTTCGGAATAATGCTTGGTGCCACCGGCGGCGAGCATGGCGAGGTAACGCTCGGCAAACCCCTCGGCGGCATTTTCGTAGACCGCATAGAGCGAGTTCACCAGGCAATCGCCGAACGCATAGGCATAGACGTAGAACGGCGAATGGATGAAGTGCGGGATGTACATCCAGAAGTTCTCGTAGCCCGGACGGATGTCGATCGCCGGACCCAGGCTCTCGCCCTGCACGCTGAGCCAGATTTCGCCGAGCCGTTCGGCGGTCAGTTCGCCGTTCTTCCGCTCGGTGTGGACCTTGCGCTCGAACGTATAGAACGCGATCTGCCGCACCACGGTGTTGATCATGTCCTCGACCTTGCCGGCGAGCAGCGCCTGGCGCTGTTTGGGGCTTTTGGTCTCCGCCAGCAGCCGCTTGAAGGTCAGCATCTCGCCGAACACGCTGGCGGTCTCGGCGAGCGTCAGCGGCGTCGGCGCCATCAGCGCGCCGTTCTTGGCCGCCAGCACCTGATGCACGCCGTGGCCGAGTTCATGGGCGAGCGTCATCACGTCGCGCGGCTTGCCCTGATAGTTCATCAGCACATAGGGGTGCGCCGACGGCGTGGTGGGATGCGAGAACGCGCCGGGCGCCTTGCCCGGACGCACCGGCGCATCGATCCAGCGATCGCTGAAAAATCGCTCGGCGATGCTGGCCATCTCCGGCGAGAATCCGCGGTACGCCGTCAGCACCATGTTCTTCGCCTCGGGCCAGCCGATGCTGCCGGTGGCTGCGAACGGCAGCGGCGCGTTACGGTCCCAATGCGCGAGCTTCTTCTTTTTGAACCAGCCGGCCTTGAGCTGATAGTAGCGATGCGAGAGCCTCGGATAGGCCGCGCGAACCGAACTCACCAGCGCATCGACGACCTCGCGCTCGACGCGGTTGTTGAGATGGCGCGAATCCGCCACGTCCTGGAAGCCGCGCCAGCGGTCGGAAATCTCCTTGTCCTTGGCAAGGGTATTGGTGATGAGCGCAAAGGTCCGTTCGTTGGCCTTGAAGGTTTTCGCCAGCGCCTGCCCGGCCGCCTTGCGTTTGGCGCCGTCGCGATCTTGCAAGAGGCTCAGCGTCGGCTCGATCGCGAGTTCCTTGGCCCCGAGCCTGAAACGCAGGCCCGAGATGGTCTGGTCGAACAGCCGGTTCCAGGCGGCATAGCCGCTCTGGGATTTCTCGTGAAACAGCTGCTCGACGCGATCCTCGAGCTGGTACGGCTTTTCCTTGCGCAGGTCCTCGATCCACGGTCGATAATGCGCCAGCGCCGCAGTCTGCATCGCGCGTTCGATCACGTCATCGTCGATCCGGTTGAGTTCGAGCGCGAAGAACAGCAGGTGCAGCGACGCGTTGGTCAGCCGCTCGGAGACGTCGCCGTAGAATTTGGAGATCGCGGGGTCGACACTGTCGCCGGCGTGAACCAGCCCGGCATAGGAGCCGAGACGGCCGGCGAGATCGTCGATCGCCTCGTAGCGCCGCACCGCTTCGGCGAGCCAGGCGCCGCCGCCCTCCTCCGCCGTTCGTTCGGCGAGCTTGCCCTTGTAGTCGGTCTCAAACGCGACGCAATCGGCATCCATCGTCTCGAGGTCGCGTGTGACCTCCGGCGCGCCGATACCGGAATACAGATCGGCCAGGTTCCATTCCGGCAGCTTGGCGGCCTTGTTCTTGGTTTTGGCCGCGGATTTCGTCGCGGATTTCTTGGGCGCCGCCTTGCGTTGGGCGGCCGGCTTGCGGAGGGCGGAAGTGGAGCGCGAGGTCATCTTGTTCGAAACCTGTTTTCAATCATTAAGGCTGCGCGTGCGAAGCGAGGGCGGGACGATAACGTTTAAGAGTGCGTTAATCGGCATCGGCGAGAGTGCCCCGATTCGAGACAGATAGTTGTAGCGCGCGGGGAAAGCCATGGCTGCCAGCATTTTGATTGTCGACGACGACGCGGTCGCACGCCGCCTGGTCGAAAACATGGTGCAGAAATGCGGCTATGAGGCCATCGTCGTCGAATCCGGCGACGCGGCGCTCGCCACCCTGACCGCCCCCGACGCGCCCGTCATCGACGCCATGGTGCTGGATCTGGTGATGCCGGGCCTCGACGGCATGGGCGTGCTGGCCAAAATCCGCGAGGCCGGCCTCAACATTCCCGTGATCGTGCAGACCGCCCATGGCGGCATCGACAATGTGGTGTCCGCGATGCGCGCCGGCGCCCAGGATTTCGTGGTCAAGCCGGTCGGCGTGGAGCGGCTGCAGGTCAGCTTGCGCAATGCGCTCAACGCCCACGCACTGAAGGGCGAGCTGCAGCGCATCCGCCACAGCCGCGAAGGCCGCCTGACCTTCGCCGACATCATCACCCGCAGCGAGACCATGGCCGGCGTGCTGCGCACCGCGCAGAAGGCGGCCGGCTCCGGCATTCCGGTGCTGATCGAGGGCGAATCCGGCGTCGGCAAGGAATTGTTCGCCCGCGCCATCCATGGCTCGGGCGAGCGAAAGGCCAAGCCGTTCGTCGCGGTCAATTGCGGCGCGATCCCCGACAACCTCGTGGAGTCGATCCTGTTCGGTCACGAGAAAGGCGCCTTCACCGGCGCCACCGAACGCCACACCGGCAAGTTCGTCGAAGCCTCCGGCGGCACGCTGTTCCTCGACGAGGTCTCGGAATTGCCGCTCGCGGCGCAGGTGAAGCTGTTGCGCGCGCTGCAGGAGGGCGCGGTGGAAGCGGTCGGCGGGCGCAAGCCGGTCAAGGTCGACGTCCGCATCATCTCCGCAACCAATCGCAAATTGCTCGACCGCGTCAAGAGCGGACAATTTCGCGAAGACCTGTTCTATCGCCTGCACGTGCTGCCGCTGACGATCCCGCCCTTGCGGATGCGCCGGGAAGACATCCCGCATCTGCTGCGGCATTTTCTGGCGCGGTTCTGCGCCGAGGAAAGCCGCCACATCACCGGCATCAGCGGCGAGGCGATGGCGCATTTGTCGCAGCTGGAATGGCCGGGCAATATCCGCCAGCTCGAGAACGCGGTCTATCGCGCCGTGGTCATGAGCGAGAGCGACCAGCTCGGGCTATTGGATTTTCCGCTGGCCGCCGCGCAATCGCAGACCATGCCGGAAGCCCATGGCGAACCGCTGATGGTTGCGCCGGCGGCGTTTCATTCGACCGTGCCGGCCATGGTCTCTGGTAACGAAATACCGATCGCTCCTCTGCCCTCGGCGGGGACCCTGGCGATGCTGACCCATGCCGGCGAAATGCGACCGCTCGAAGAGCTGGAGGGCGAGATCATCCGCTTCGCGATCTCGCACTATCGCGGCCAGATGTCGGAGGTCGCGCGCCGATTGAAAATCGGACGCTCGACGCTCTACCGCAAGCTCGACGAGGCCGCCGCCGACGATTCAACGGCCGGCGGCGCGGAGGACGCTCGCTAGCAACCGGAGGTAGATTATGGCGCCATGGTGTCAGAAGCGAAATGGCCGCGGGCAACGCCATTCAGAGCCTTTGCCCGCGCCCTCGCCGGAACCCTTGAACCGTTGCGCTGCGGTGACAGACAAAAGCAAAAGCGCGTGGCAAAAGCGCGCAATCCGTTGCAAAGCGGGTGCTTTGAAGTCAGTTTGTCGTGAGCTGCCCTGCGTGGCGCTGGCTGCATGACAGAGGCACGTGTATCGTCTGCGTATAAATCGTAGCGTGCAGGCGTGCCACCGAGAGAGATTTGGAACGCATTCAGGGAAGAACCAGAAGAACCAAACGTCGACTGTAAACGTTGACTGAATGATGTTTCAAAGTGAGGCCGGCGCTTTAGCGAAGCTGTACGGACGAAACCGAGAACTGGTCCATGCATGGGCAGTTTCGCCCAAGGGGTGTGATGATGCGAGACTGTCTGAACAAGCGCACCGGATTTGACCGTGTGCTGATGGCCGTGGCCGCCACCTTCCTCACGGTGGCCGCGACCTCGGCAATGGCCCAGGCCGATCCGGCACGCAACAGCGCCGCCGAGCTTGCGATCGATGCGGCGATCCCGCGTCCGGAACCCGCCAACGTTCCACCCCCGACCATCAACGATTTCAAGCTCGACAGCGTTGCGCCGGCAGCCGACGCCGCCAAGACGGATGCGCCGAAGGCAGCGGAGAAGGCGCCCGAGGCAAAGCCGTCCGACGCAAAACCATCCGACGTCGTCACCGCTCCGGCGACCGACGCCGATACGGCCAAGAAGGATACGGTGACCACCACCGTCGCGCCGCCTCCAGCCGCGGCGACACCCGCAGCCGAACCGGTCAAGGCCGCGAGCAGCGTCCCGGCTGCGGATCAGCCGGTCGCCGACAAGCTCAAGGACCTGCTGGGCAGCAAGTCGGCGCGCTATTTCGACCGCAAGGCCGAGCGGGCCGCGATCGAGAAATTCTACACCGCGCGCGACTTCGCCCCGTTGTGGACGCAGGGCGGCGCGCTGACCGCGACCGGCAAGGGCGTTATCGCGCGGCTGAAGGATGCCGCCTCCGATGGCCTCAATCCCGCCGATTATCCGGCGCCGGATTTCGCCGCCGCCTCCAATCCCGATGCGCTGGCGGATGCCGATCTGAAACTGACCGCCAGCATGATGGATTATGCACGCCAGGCGCAGAGCGGCCGGATGCACTATTCCCAGGTCTCGGGCGATATCCAGTATCCGGAACACCCGATCGATCCCGTCGAAGTGCTGACCAATGTGACCCTTGCCAAGGACGCCTCGGCGGCGCTCGACAGCTACAACCCGCCGCAAAAACTCTATCGCGAATTGAAGGCGAAGCTCGCCCAGCTGCGCGGCCAGGGCGACGGACCGGTCGTCCAGATCGAGGACGGACCGGCGCTGAAATTCACCCCGGCCCGCGGCAAGAAGCAGCCCGCGGTCGCGATGGAAGATTCCCGCGTGCCGCAACTGCGCGCCAAGCTCGGCATCACGGAGAACGCCGACGACACCCATTACGACGCCAAGGTCGCCGAGGCCGTCCGCAAATTCCAGGAAGGCGCCGACCTCAAGCCGACCGGCGTGCTGGACGAGCGGACCGTCAAGGCCATCAACAGCCCGAAACGCGACAAGCAGATCGACACCGTGATCGTCAACATGGAGCGCTGGCGCTGGCTGCCGCGCGACCTCGGTGCGGCCACGATCGGCGATGCCTACGTCATCCTCAATATCCCGGATTACGCGCTCAAGGTCATGCAGCACGGCGCCCAGGTCTGGGCCACCAAGGTGGTCACCGGCCAGCCGGGCATTCATGCGACGCCGCTTCTGACCGAGACGATGAAGTTCATCACGGTCAATCCGACCTGGAACGTGCCGCCGTCGATCATCTACAACGAATATCTGCCGGCGCTCCAGCAGGATCCGACCGTGCTGCAGCGCATGGGCCTCAAGCTCGAACGCGCCCGCGACGGCTCCATTCACATCTCCCAGCCGCCCGGCGAAGCCAACGCGCTCGGCCGCATCCGTTTCAATTTCCCGAACAAGTTCCTGGTCTATCAGCACGACACCCCGGACAAGAATTTGTTCAACCGGGATGAGCGCGCCTTCAGCCATGGCTGCATGCGGGTGCAGAATCCGGATCAGTACGCTGCGACGCTGCTCAACATCACGGAGCCGAACGCGCATTACACGCCGGAGAAAATCCGCAGCATGTACGGATCGAGCGAGATCGACCTGAAATTCCCGACGCCGATCCCGGTCAACATCACCTACCAGACGGCGTTCGTGGACGACGCCGGCAAGCTGCAGTTCCGCCGCGACGTCTACGGCCGCGACGCCACCATGATCGCGCTCCTGAAGAACGCGCGCGGCAAGGACCTGGAAAACGTCGTTGCCCATTCGCAGCCGAGCTATTCGCGTCCGGTCGGCAGCCTGCCGGCTGGCGTCAGCTTCGCCAGCGACAATACCGCGGGCGGCTATTCTTCCGGACCCTCCTTCTTCGAACGGTTGTTCGGCGGGCCGCCGACGCCCCCGCCGGCGCCCATCGGCCGCCAGCAGCAGCGGCGGCTTTTCACCCGCTAATTGGTCACCTGTCCCACAGCGGACCGAGCGGAATTCACTAGCAAAATCAACGGCCCCGCTCTCAAAACGGGGCCGTTTTCATTAACCATTCTCCACCGGAATTTAACCAGAGCACTTTTTCGCCACACTCGACGGGTTAGGTTAAAGCCGACTTGGGGGGTGGGATTTAAAGTTCAGTTAACCCACCCAGCGTTAAGACTGCGTTAACCCTCTTTCGCCACACGGGGTAGCGGAAGAGTTCATTGATCGGTCGTCCTCTGGGTGGGCTCATTCTTGCTGTCTGGTCTCGCACGCCAATTGAAATCGCTGTCGTTGCCGAAGGCCGGGTACCATCTCGGCCTGAGCTCCCTGTTGCTCATGATGGGAGCGGGATCGGTCCATGACGCGGCCGCGCTGAACGAAACCCGCACGCTGTCGTTCCACCACACCCATTCCGGCGAAGACCTCACCGTCACCTTCAAGCGCGACGGCCGCTACGATGAAGCGGCGCTGAAAGAGCTCAATCACTTTCTCCGCGACTGGCGCAGCCAGGACCAGACCGTGATGGACCGGCATCTGTTCGACATCCTCTGGGAAGTCTACCGAGACGTCGACGGCAAGAAGCCGATCCAGATCATTTCCGCCTATCGCTCCCCCGCCACCAACGCCATGCTCCGCCGCCGTTCCTCCGGCGTGGCGCGCTTCAGCCAGCATATGCTCGGCCACGCCATGGACATGTACATCCCGGACGTGCCGCTGGAGCAGATCCGCTTCGCCGGGCTACGCCTGCAGCGCGGCGGCGTCGGCTTTTATCCGACTTCGGGATCGCCCTTTGTACATCTGGATGTCGGCAGTATCCGGCACTGGCCGCGCATGACGCATGACCAGCTGGCCCGTGTGTTCCCTGACGGCCGCACCGTGCACATCCCGACCGACGGCGTCCCGCTGAAGGGCTATGAGCTCGCCCGCGCCGAGATCGAGAAGCGCGACAATGGCGATGCGGCCCTGACCAAGACCCAGCCGGGCCTGTTCGCGGCCCTGTTCAAGGGCAAGTCCAGCAGCGACGACGAGGACGAAGGCGCCGGCGCTGCGGTCGATGAAAGACCTGCTCCGGCGAACCTGACGACCGCTGCCGCCAAATCCACCGACGCCGTGCCGGTGCCGCGCGCCAAGCCGCAAATCGCCGCGGCCTTCCAGCTGGCTTCGGCCGACGCGCAGATGGTGCAGACGGCCAAGGAAACGTCAAAGGCCAAGCAGCCGGCCCAAACCGCCGAGGCAACGCCGCAGACGCCGGCTGACATCATCAATGCCCGCGGCTTCTGGGGCGACGCCGCGACGACCCCGAAACAGGCCACCCCGGCGCAGGTCGCCGCTATTAGCGCCCGCCAGGCGCTGGCCGCCGCCGATCCGCAACCGACCGCGAGCGTTTCCGCCCTGCAGGCACTGGCCTACGCGCCGGCCCCGTC
>JBAUUA010001064.1:0-8130 GCA_049582465.1 Bradyrhizobium sp.
CGGAAATGGCGGCGCTGGCGGCGCTCCATGTCCAGCGCTTCGCGCTCAAGCCCAAGATCGCGTTCGTGTCACATTCCGACTTCGGCAGTTATGATACCGATTCCTCGCGCAAGATGCGCCGCGCCACGGCGCTTCTGAAGCAGAACCATCCCGAGCTGGAGGCGGACGGCGAAATGCAGGGCGATACCGCGCTGTCCGAAGCCGCGCGAAAGCTGATCCTGCCGCACTCGAAGCTGGAAGGGGAGGCCAATATCCTGATCATGCCGAATCTCGATACGGCCAACGTGGCCTATCAGATGATCAAGGCGCTGGCGGATGCGCTTCCCGTGGGCCCGATCCTGATCGGTCCCTCGCGGCCGGCGCATATTCTCACGCCGTCGGTGACCGCGCGCGGCGTCCTCAACATGACGGCGGTGGCCGCCGTCGAAGCCCAGGAACGCGCCGGCCGCCAGCAGCCGACATTGTTTGGCTGAGATCGGGAGGTTAGAGAGTCTGATCGTTTGAAAAGCCGGGGCGGAACGCCCATAATCACCTGACATCGCGACTCCGGCTTATTTGCAGCATCCAGTGAGGCCGACCTAATGCCAGCATTCATCACTTTCGGGCGAATCCTGTTCGCGGTGCTGTTCATCTATTCGGGTGCAACCAAGCTGTTCGCGATACCGGCCACGGCGGAATTTATTTCGGCCAAGGTGCTCATTCCCGCGCTGCTGACGCCCTATACGTCGCAGCTCGAAACGATGACGGGTCTGTCGACGCCGCAAATGCTCGCCATTGCGGCCGGGTCCTTCGAGGTCATCAGCGGGTTGATGATCGCGCTGAATTTCGCCTCGCGGTTCTTCGCGATTCTCCTGATCTTCTTCGTTGCCGCGGCGACCTTCTATTTCCACGATTTCTGGAATCAGCCGTCGCCTGAAAGTGCCAGGACGCTGATCGATGCGCTGAAGAATCTCTCGATCATCGGCGCGCTGTTCATGATCGCCGGCTATGGCCGGACGCCGCGCGGGTCGGAGCCCGTCTATGGCGAGATCTGATCCGTCCGCTGCCACGGCGTCACGCTGACATGATCGCGGCTATCGAGAATTTGGCCTTCGCCGGGTCTGAGGCCGTGCGCCGCCAGGATCTGTTGGGGTGAGCGCGCGGGCACGCCGGGGAAGCAGGCCTCGCCGTCCGGCAGCCGCACCCGCGGGGCTTGCGACAGCCAGAACGTGTCGTAGCGGTCCATGAACATCGCGAATACGCCGGGTCCGCCGATGATCGCGACGCTGCCGGAATGTACCTGTGCGAAATCGCAGGCCGCTTCGAACGAAGCTCCGGCCGGATTCCACAGCGTGGCTTTCGGGTTCGACGGGTCCGGCGCGATCGCGGCGATCGTCCGGGTCAGGATGATCCGTTTTCGCCGCGGCGAGTTCGCCTGGTCCTCGTAGGAGTTGCGGCCGTGCACGATCAGGTCGGCGCGATCGAGGGCGGCGCTGAAGAATTGCTTGTCGCCCTCGAATTTCAATTCATCCGGCATCACGCCGGCGGCGTTCGCCAGCATGCCGTCCGCCGACACGATGACATAGCCCTCGATGCGCAGATCCGGCACCTCGCGCGGAGAATGCTATTCTGAAATCGTCTGCACCACGCTGGAAACCGGCCGCGAACTCACGGTCGGCAGTTTGACGTCTTTCAGAAGTTCCTCGTCATACTGCGGCAGGGTCTGCACCGGGGCTTTCGGGATCATCTTGACCACCTTGTAGCCGCCGGCCTTTAGCCGGTGCAGCAACTCCGGCAACGCTTCGGCAGTGTGCTTGTGGAAGTCGTGCATCAGGATGATGCCCTTGCCGAGCTTGTCGAGCTTCTTCATGGTGACGTCGATCACCTGCTGGGGGTTGCGCGCCTTGAAGTCGAAGGAGTCGAGGTCGCAGGAGAACATCGCGATGTTCCTGGTGCCGAGATAGGTTACCATTTCCGGCGGATGCTGCAGCGCCGGGAAGCGGAAGAATGGCGCCGGCGAAACACCGCCCAAGGCCCATTTGACCGCGCTGAAGCCTCGCTCGATCTCTTCCTTGCGCTGGTCTTCGGTCAGTTTCTTGTTGGTCAGGGTGGCGTGCGACCAGGTGTGCGCGCCGATGGTGTGGCCGGCCGCGAGAACCTCTTTCAGGATTTCCGGATAGTAGGTCGCGTGCTTGCCGATCGAGAAGAAAATGCCCGTGGTGCACTCATCGGCCAGCGTCTTGAGCACCGAGGGCGTGTTGACCGGCCACGGACCATCGTCGAACGTCAACACCACTTCATGGTCGCGCAGGAAGTCCAGCTGCTTGAAGTGCTCGAAGCCGAAGCCCGGTCCGCCGGTCGTATCGATTTCGACGACGCGGGCGATGCCGAGTGCATTGGGATTGGCGCAGGTCGCTTTGGCGGGGGCGGGCGCTGGAGCCGGCGCAGGGGCTGCCTGCGGAGTCGCCGCCTGAGGGGCCGCAGCGCTCTTGGTGGCCGGGGTCTGCGACCAGGCGAGGCCTGACGCACACAGCGAAACCGCGCCC
Source organism: Bradyrhizobium sp. (assembly GCA_049582465.1). Lineage (GTDB taxonomy): Bacteria > Pseudomonadota > Alphaproteobacteria > Rhizobiales > Xanthobacteraceae > Bradyrhizobium. The sequence goes on from JBAUUA010001064.1 coordinate 2,526, forward strand.
GCAAAGATCAATCCTGCCGCAATCCGCATCTTCGTTGTCCCTTACCTGATCCCTCGTGCCGGTCCCTGACTTTTCGCCATGGACCAAGCGCTTTCCCGCCCCTGAAAATAATAGCCTAGTTGGAGCTGAGCCGCCACGGCAAGGCTATTATGACCACAGGGCAATTCGCCGTGTGAACCGGTTAATTACGGGGAAGGGAGGGCGCGTCAGGACTCTGCGAGCGCCCGCGCGATCGCGGTCTTGACGCGGGTATCCGAGGGCTCGACGGCGGAGGGAAATACGTCCGCGATGTAACCGTCGTGCCCGATCAGATATTTGTGGAAGTTCCAGCGCGGCACATCCTTCGGACGGGCGGCCGCGGCCCATTTGTAGAACGGATGCGCCTCCGGACCGTTCACCACGGCCTTGGCCGCGATCGGAAAGGTAACGCCGTATTGGTGTTGAGCGGTCTGCGCGATCTCGCTCGAGCCGCCCGGCTCCTGTCCGCCGAAGTCGTTGGAGGGCACGCCGATGATCATCAGGCCGCGACCATGGAATTCGGTCCACAATTCCTGCAGTCCGGCATACTGCGGTGTGTAGCCGCATAATGAGGCGGTATTGACGATCAGCAGGGGACGGCCGGTGTATTCGGCCAGGCTGATATCGCCGCCGTCGAGGCCGCGGAACGAAAAAGCATAGGCCGTGATTCGGCTCATGGCCGCCTGTGCGCGGGTTGCCCGTGTCGCTAGGGGGGCGGCTGCCACGGCCAGCGCCGCGCTGAGGATGGTCCGGCGGTCGATCATGGCGCTCCTCCAAGTCGCCCAAAGGATAGACCAATGGGCGCTGAGCCGCCTCTCAATAGATGTTGATTCCGCCGCGCCGGTTGGGGCCTTCTCGCACGGTCTCGGGGCGGCTGTGCAAAGAGCCCCGGAAGCACGAGGGACAGGCTTGTATACCCGCCCCACTCGCGATCGGATGTGTCCGGGCTGGGGGGCCCTTGCAGATGACAATCCTGGCGCCGGCGTCGCCGCTGATCGGCTCGGCCGCTTCGAAGGCTGATTACCGAACCATTGTCTACCTGACGCTGCTGTCGCTCGCCGCCGCCTGGTTCCTGGCATGGCCGATTTGGCGGGCGCAGTTCTTGATCGAGATCTGGCCGACCGAGGCCTGGAATGGCTACTTCCAGGACGCGGCCGCCAAAGGCTTGCCGCTTTACCCCGCGGTGGACGGGCTGGTTGGCAACAACTATCCGCCGCTCTCGTTCTATGGGATCGGCTTGCTGGGCAAGGCGCTTGGAATCGACAATCTGTTCGTCGGCCGCGCCGTCTCGGTGACCGCGCTGCTTGCAATCGCAATCGAGATATTCCTTGCCGTTCGTGTGGTTCCTGTTGCGCTGTCGCGGCGGGCGATCGCCTGTTCCGGCGCTGCTCTTGATGGTGCTCGCGGGGTTCTGGAAGCACAACATGATTGCGATCCTGGTCACGGCCATCGCGTGGCTGTTCATCAGCCGGAGCCGATACGCGGTTGGGGCAACCATCATCAGCGGCGCCGCGTGCCTGACCGGAATCGCCGTCTGTGTCGTGGTCTGGCCTGACTTTCTGCCGAACCTTCTTGCCAACCGGCAGCACGCACTGTCCAACCTCATCGGGAATATCGGCCACCTGCAATGGCGTGCGCTGGCGCTCCTGATCTGGGGCGGATGGGCCGTCGATAACTGGACGTCGAACGCCGCAAAAGTTACGGCGCTTCTCGTCGGCTTCGGTCTGGCGGCCTGCATCCTGCAATGGTTCGGTCACGGCGTAGCCGGGAATGCCGAGTTCGATCTGTTCCTCGCGCTCGGAATAGGCATCGGCGTGGCGTTTACCCGGATCGAGACAACGTGGCTCGCCAAACGAATTGGCGCGCGCCATTCCCGGGACGCGATGATTGCCGCCCTCCTGATCCGGCTCATCGTTTCCGACCGCCAGGAAACTGCCTTGCTCATCTTGAGCAGCGATTTTCGTTCGTCCATCCATGTCAACCAGCGCAACGTCCTGAACGAAGCGGCGCAGGTGGCCGCGATGCCCGGCGACGTGGCCTGCGCCAACAAGGTCGTGTGCAGGCTCGCCGGAAAACCGTTCGTCGCCGACGAGTTCAAGCTGGAAGAACTCGTTGCCACCGGCAACGCCACGACGGCCCAAGTCGTATCGATGCTCGATGCGCGTCGGATCAGCTCGTCTGCCAACACCGGCCTCGCCGGCGCCGATGCATCGCTGTTCCGCTGGTGGCAAAAAAATCAGTGATGCAAGAAGTTGCGGGCGCGTCAGGCTTTCGCTTGAAAGCTCTTTAGCGCAGGGAAACGATGAAGTCCGTTCCTTCGCCGGTTTCGCCGGCGTTGATGCCCTGATCGGAAACGATGATCGAGGCGCCGGTCGAAAGCGCGTCCGTAATCCGCGCCATCGCGTCCGCGGGGATCGTGACGCGATCCAGTGCCTCACCGGGGCTGTCCGGTACCGGCGACGGCTTCGGCTCGGCGACGGCCACAGTGGCGGTCTTCCGCCGGCGCGAGGCGCGCTCCTCTTCGTCACGCCGCTCGGCGCGCCGCGACGGCAGCGAGACCACCGACCAGTGCACGATATTGGCATCGTTCCTGTCGATCTCCGCCGTGAACACATGCGTTCCCAGCGGCCGGCCGCTCGGCGCGATCGTCACGGGCGCGTCGAACAGCGGCGCGAAATTCTGCCGCACATAGAGCTTTGAGTCTTTGCGGCTAACGAACACCGCGATCTGACCGCTGCGCTTTGGCGCCGCCGATGCGGCCGGGTCGTTCTTCCCGGCGGCCGCTTTCGCTGGGTCGCTCAAGCGGGCCTGATCCTTTTTCGCGTCGGGAACGGTCGGGCTGACCGCGGTCGCTGTCTTGACCGCATCGCCGGTCTTGAAGTCATCCACCCTTGCTTCGACCTTTTTCTCGGCCGGCCTGTCTTCAACGATCGTGCTTCCGGTCGTCGTTACATCGGTCTTTGCGGCGTCGGGCTTTACATCGGCTTTCGATGCATCGGCCGCCTGGCCAGAAGCAGCGTCGCTCGCGCTTGCCGGTGCGCCTTCGGCACGGGGCCCCTCATGCGGCGTCGCATTGCCGCCGGAGGAAACCGCATCGGATATCGCGACCGCGGGTTGCGCCATCGGCGTGCCGCCGCTCGCGTCCGCGGTGTGGGTCTGTTCGCGCAAGGACGTGGATGCCGGCGGCTCGCCGATGATCGGTTGCGCGCGATTGGCGTGGCCGACGGTTGATCTCAGTTCGAGTTTTGCTTCTGAAATCGTCGCCTTGATCGGCGTGTCGGCTTCGGATGCCTTGTCGGATTTTGGCGCGGGCGGCGCATCGGCCTGCGGCTCGGCCGCGGGCTGCGGGGTAACCTTCTGCGCCACCAGCAGCGGATGCGAGAAGCTCGCAGGGCTCATCTCGCCGGGCGTGACGACGACCCGCGCGCCCATCCGGGTCCAGTTCCACATCTTCATCGCGAACGCCATCGGCATCCGGATGCAGCCGTGGGATGCCGGATAACCGGGCAGCACGCCGGCGTGGATGGCGATGCCCGACCAGGTGATGCGCTGCATATAGGGCATCGGCGCGCCGCTATAGATGTTGGAATGGTGCAGCTTCTGTTTCTGAATGACGCTGAAGACGCCCATCGGCGTCGGGTGACCCTTCATGCCGGTCGAGACCGGGGCTTCCGCGAAGAATCCGTTGGCGTCGTAGATCTTGAGGTTTTGCTTCTCGATCGAGATCGCGATGATGACCGGCCCCTGCGGCTTGGCCGATTCCTTCGGCGCCTCGATCTTCCTGGCCTGATGGCGGCGGGGCTTTTGCCGGGCCGCCGGCCCGGGCCGATAATATCCGGCATCGGAATCCGGCCAGTAATACGATGCGGCTTCCGCTTGGGCGCTGGCCCCGATCGCGCCGGCAGCCGTCAGAATCCCAACCCGCCAAAGCCGCCCGGCACCAAGAACCCTACACACGCCCACGCACGCCATTCCCAAATCCTTAAGTCCAGTCGATCGTTAGTGTCTCAGACGAGATACGCGTTCACCAGCGCAGGGCTTCCAATAGCCGGCGGTTTTCGGCTTTAGCGTAACAAAAAAGCCTCACACTCCGTTAAACGGGCAGGCGCCCCGGTTACCGGTGGCCTTCCTTCGGGGCCTTTCGGCGCCTAAATGGGTGAAAGCGGCCCAACGGAGCAAGACATGACACCCAAAGTCCTAAAACTGTGTGACGCGAGGTGGAAACCTCTGGCTTTGCTGGTGCTGGTCTTGGCGCTGTGGCCGGGTTCGGCGGTCCTGGCCGCCGACGAGCCGGACCTAATCTTCCGCCGTTCGACCGTGTTCAAACTGCTCAGCCCGAACGACAAGCTTGCGACCTATGGCGTCGACGATCCCGAGGTCGAAGGGGTTGCCTGTCACTTCACGGTGCCGGAGCGGGGCGGCTTCAAGGGCTGGCTTGGGCTTGCCGAGGAAGTCTCGGATATTTCGCTGGCTTGCCGCCAGATCGGCCCGATCCACTTCAAGGACAAGATGGAGCAGGGCGACGACATGTTCAGGAAGCGGCGCTCGCTGTTCTTCAAGAAGATGCAGATCGTGCGCGGCTGCGATGCCAAGCGGAACGTGCTGGTTTATATGGTCTATTCGGACCGGCTGATCGAAGGCTCGCCGAAGAACTCCACCTCCTCGGTGCCGATCATGCCCTGGGGGACCGCCGATACCGCGATCCAGAAATGCGGCGATTTCGTCCAGTGAAGGGCTTTTGATTTACTGCTTCGCCGGAAGCGGGCGCGGGCGCACCCACGGCACCAGCCTCGCCTTGGGATCGCGGCAACCCACCAGTTGCAGCAGTTTTTGTGGCGCCGATTCGTTGCCGCGACGTACTCGCCACTTTGCTGCGCCATGGCGACGCAAACCTTCGGGCGTTCGTTCTTGGGGTGGTTTGTTTCAGCGATCCGTAGTCTGGATGCGTTGGTGCTGGACAGACCGTCGACAGTCGGCTGGCCCGGTCCACGGGCCCGGGTTTTGGTGCCAATACCGATGCTGCCGTTCCCCGTCACTGAATTCCCCCTTTTGAAGCCGGACCACAACGCGCGACTGCCTAGAAAAGTTGCAGCGTCCGTCTGATTAAGACGGCCGGTGCGGCCCTTCGGTTCACGCGCTTCGGCGTTCCGGGGCTTTTCCACCATGGAAAGATTAAGAAGCGGCGCTTGGCGCCCGAGCGTTCGCCCCAGATGAAGATCACGATCAGCCACAACCAACGAAGCCAGTCAGGCCGCTGGGCGGCCGAGGCATCCGACTGAGTGCGTTGGGTTTTTCGCGATATTGTTTCGTCGGGTCGGATGCGACGAAACAATTCTCCGCGCGACGAAACCGTTTTTCGCTTTTGGCGCAGAACTCCGGAAACGCCGCATGGTTATCAAGGCGCCAACACGAATGGCGGACAGCGCCTGGTGCGACACCCGGAGACGGTCAAATGCGAACCCTCAGCGTCATGCTAGCCTTCGCCTTCGTGCTCGCCGGCGCATCGATGGCTGGTTCCGCCGATAATGGACTGCCGGGTGTCGGCACCTTCGCCTATTCCGGGCTATCTACCCTCGCTTCGGGTCCG